>CAZOOT010000121.1:0-9930 GCA_964581455.1 uncultured Chitinophaga sp.
TCATCCCACTGCGGATGTATATAATAATTGTAAACGGTAAGGGTATATTCAAACTCGGAATAGTTCATTCCGTAAAAAGGAGAACGTTTGTCTTTTTCACTTAAGTAAATATGCCTCCAGTTATAAAATGGTTCTATATCATGCATAAACAAATTCTTGAGTACAAAGATAAGCTAAGTGATAAAAGACTGAAGGAGTTAGAAAACAGGAACACCTGATTGTTTATTTCAAAAGATATTCTTTCAGTAAACTAAAATCGGCATGCATCATGGTGCTTTTAGTTTCGTGGTCCATGATGGAAGCGATGGACTCCGGAACTTCTATTACTTTTCCGGTGACACTAACTACTGCAGCCGGAAATTTTACCGGATGTGCTGTTTCAAGAAAAATTCCTTTGGTATTATTCTGATCAGTTAAATATTTCTGCAAAGCCAGGTAGCCAACAGCTCCGTGCGGATCCAAAGTATAGTTGTGTTGTTCAAAAACCTCTTTGATTGTTTTTACTGTTTCCTTATCTGTAATACTGAAAGATGACAATCCTTTTACCAGGGCATTGAAATCATGATTGAAAATTTCAAGGATCCTTACAAAATTGCTGGGATCTCCAACATCCATCGCATTAGATAATGTTGAAACAGCTCTTCGCGTTTTAAAATTTCCCCATTTGGTAACATTGGGAATTGTTTGAAGAAAATTCGGAACCATATCATTTGCATTACATGCAGCTACAAAATGCTTTACCGGTAATCCGGATTGTTTTGCCAGTAGTCCTGCACAGATATTTCCAAAATTTCCGCTGGGAACACTGATTACAGGTGGATTTCCTTTATCTGCCCATTGTTTATAGGCCAGAAAATAATAGAATTGCTGTGGCAACCACCTGGCTATATTTATTGAATTGGCAGATGTAAGAAACAATTTTTCATTTATTTCTTCATCCATAAATGCCTCTTTCACCATTTGCTGACAATCATCAAATGTTCCTTCAATTTCCAAAGCATGAATATTCTTACCCAGGGTGGCCAGTTGTTTTTCCTGTACCGGGCTTACTTTACGGGAAGGATAAAGTATGATAACTTCAACTCCGTTTACATCATAAAAACCATTTGCTACTGCTCCACCTGTATCTCCGGATGTAGCAACAAGTACAGTTACTTTTCGGTCTGATTTATCTAAAAAATGACCCAGGCAGCGGCTCATAAATCTTGCACCCACATCTTTGAATGCCAGCGTTGGGCCATGAAAAAGTTCAAGTGAAGAAATCGTATCACTCACTTTCACCAGTGGGATCGGAAAATTTATTGTTTCACTGACAATCTGAAGAAGTTTGTCTTCCGGAATTTCATCTCCTATATATGGCATGATCACTTTCAGGGCAATTTCTTCATTGGATAATTTTTCGATATCCTTTATTAAATCTTCCTGTAACATTGGTATCGTTTCAGGAAAATACAATCCTTTATCCGGCGCCTGACCCCTGATGGTTGCTTCTTTAAAAGAAACTGATGGTGATTTTTTATTTGTACTGAAATATTTCAATTTTCGAATTTATTAATTAGTATTTAAAATTTTATTCTTCTCATTTTCTACCACTTCCACTCCTTTCTTGTTTATTGTTGTTACATAAGTATTATAATCAATACCGATTCTTTCATAAATATCTATCATCACTTTTTCTACTGATCTGGCTATTGATTCATTTTTACTTAGCATAAATACAGATGGTCCGGAACCGGAAATGCCACCACCTAATGCACCAGCTTCCTTACAACCTGATTTTATTTCATCAAACCCAGGTATTAAAATACTGCGAACCGGTTCTATGATCACGTCTTCCAAAGACCTGCCAATCAGCTCAAGGTCATTTTTCAAAAACCCTGCCACCAATCCGGCAATATTTCCCCATTGCCTGATAGCATCTTTCAGCAAAACTTCCTGGCGGAGAATTTGCCTTGCATCACTGGTTCTTACTTCAATTTGCGGATGAACCACGGTAACAAATAATTCGGGAGATGGAATAGATACAATGTCCAAAGGATGAATACACCGGATCAGGCTTACCCCTCCGGAAATACATGGAGAAATATTATCTGCATGTTTTACCCCTGAAGCGAGTTTCTCTCCATTCATTGCAAATTGTACCAGGTCATCATTTGAATAGATATTTCCCAGTAAAATATTTGCTGCCACGGCAGCTCCTGCAGCACTTGCGGCACTTGAGCCAATACCACTGCCCGGCTTTATGTGTTTATCAATTTCTACTTCAAAACCGATTGTGGAATTCATCTTTTCGATGATGGATAATAAAACCACTCCAGCTACATTCTTCTCTGCTTCCGTGGGCAAGTTGAAAGCATCTTTATTCCGGATAATGACTTTCGGCTCATCCAGTAATTTCAATGTCATCAAATCGAATGGTTCATTCAATGCCATCCCCAAAATATCAAATCCACAAACAAGATTCGCTACAGTTGCCGGACATTTTACGCTTACATTTTGCATTTTGATTTTTTCAATTTACACTGCTCTTAAAATATCCGCAAACACACCACTCGCTGTTACATCTGCACCAGCACCGGCCCCTTTTATCACCAGCGGTTGATCTGTATAACGATCTGTATAAAACAAAACAACATTGTCTTTTCCATACAAGTGGTAAAGATCATGCTTTGGATCTATATGTTGTAATCCCACGGATGCTTTTCCATCTATATAGGACGCCACAAATTTCAATTTATTCCCTTCCTGGTCAGCCTTGGTAAAAAGTTTTTTAAAATGTGCTTCTTCTTTTTTCATCTCCGCATAAAAATTTTCAACAGATCCCTGCATACAGGAGGCGGGCATAAATGTATTGTTTTTTATGTCTTCCATTTCCAGTCTTTCACCGGATTCCCTGGCAAGGATCATGATCTTCCTCATCACGTCTGTACCTCCGAGATCCAATCTTGGATCGGGTTCAGTATAACCTTCGTCTTGTGCCTGTTTTACTACTTCAGAGAAACTTCTGCTGCCATCATAATTATTAAAAACAAAATTCAGTGTGCCACTCAATACCGCTTCTATCCGATGTACCCTGTCCCCGCTTTTTAGAAGATCGTTCAGTGTGCCAATAACTGGCAAGCCTGCACCTACATTGGTTTCAAACAGAAAATGGCAATTAAATTCTCTTGCCAGGTCTTTGAGTTTTTTATAATTATCAAAAGATGATGAAGCTGCAACTTTATTGCAAGCCACAACTGATACACTTTTTTTCAGCAGTTGATGATATATTGATGCGACAGCATCATTTGCTGTTATATCAACAAAAATAGAATTGCGGAGATTTCGTTCAATGATTTCATCAATAAAACCCTGAAGATTTGCTGCCTGCCCTTCCTTTAATTCTTCTTCCCATTTATTTAAATCAATCCCATTTTCTTTGAGCAGCATTTTTCTGCTATTGCTTATCCCTACAAGATTAACCTGTAGTTGCATTTGCTGTTGAAGAAAATCAACTTGCTGATGTAACTGACCCAGGAGTTTTTTACCGACATTTCCTACTCCTACCACAAAAAGGTTGAGCAGCTTATAAGTAGTTTCAAAAAATTCTTCATGCAGTACGTTGATGGATTTCTTAACATCCCTGGTAGAGATTACTGCTGAAATATTTTTTTCTGATGAACCCTGTGCTATGGCCCGGATATTCACACCGTTTCTTCCCATGGCACTGAACATCCTGCCGCTGATGCCCGGATGGCTTTTCATATTTTCACCTACAAGGGCAACTATAGACAAATCCTTTTCCACTTTTAAAGGTTCTACTTTTTCCAATTCAATTTCATTGGCAAAAGCCATGTCCACTGCATGTTTTGCTTTTTCTGCAGCTGCTGTTTCTATACCTACACAAATTGAATGTTCGGAAGAACTTTGTGTGATCAGTATCACGTTGATCTTTTCATTACTTAAGGCTTCAAATAATCTTTTTGAAAAACCAGGGATCCCGATCATACCACTCCCTTCCAGGCTGATCAGTGACATATTGTTGATACTGGAAATGCCCCGTACAATATTTCCGTTTGTACTCGAAGTGGATTCTATTAATGTTCCTTCGTCATCCGCCGCAAAAGTATTCTTGATCCAAACAGGAATATTCTTACTCATTACCGGCTGAATGGTTGGGGGATAAATAACTTTTGCGCCAAAATGTGAAAGCTCCATGGCCTCCTGGTAAGATATGCATGGAATGATACGGGCATTATTTGTTAATCTTGGATCAGCAGTCATCATACCACTTACATCCGTCCAAATTTCCAATACGGATGCATTTAAAGCAGAGGCAAGAACTGCTGCGGTAAAATCTGAACCTCCCCGGCCCAGGGTAGTGGTTACGCCATTTTTATCAGCAGCAATAAACCCTGGCAAAATAAATAAGCTGAAATTATTTGCCTTGAAATATTCTTTGATCTTTTGATCAGTGATTAAGAAATCTACTTCAGCAGATGTGAATACAGAATTGGTTACAATTAGTTCCTTTGCATCTTTCCATTGTACAGCTTCACCTTCAAATTCAAATTTTGCGGCGATGATCCGGGAATTAAGCCATTCGCCATAGCTGGCAATCCTGTCTTTTGTACGGCTGGTTAATTCTCTTAATAAAAAAATACCATTACAAATATCTTCAAGTTCATTGCAACACTTTTTTACAAGGCTTAACAATTGGCTTTGATTGGCTACCGGGGTCAATTGCTTTACCACTTCCATATGTCTTTGTTCAACTGAAGCAAGCATTTCTTTATAACCTTCATTCCCTTCCGAAGCTTGTAAGGCCGCCCCTAATAAAAGATCTGTAATTCCTCCCATAGCCGATACCACAACAACTGTTTTATCCTTTTTCAGCTTATTCTTTACGATAGCCACTACTTTGTTTATGTTTTCGGAATTAGCTACTGACGTACCACCGAATTTTAAAACCTGCATTATATTAATTTTAGTTTTTTAATAATGATTGAATCATCCTTTAAGGATATTCAGCTTTTGCCCATGTGTTGATATGATAATATACAATCCGACTAGCGGATTGTTGTTGTTGTAGTGGTAATATTTCCGGCAATAGTATTGCTGGAGATAATTGCAGAATTGATATGTTTGTCGTTCACCACTACTTTAAGAATTATCGGCAAGATAATACCAAAACTTATTTATTACAACTTTCCACAGCTTTTCTTACACTTCCATGCTTCAACAACAATTCTTTTGCTTTATCATAATCAGTTAATTTCAACCTTTCCATGAGCATTTTTGTGCCGCGGTCAACCAATTTGTCATTGGTAAGCTGCATATTCACCATTTTATTGTCTTCTACCCTGCCCAATTGAATCATAATCGCAGTCGAGATCATGTTCAACACTAATTTCTGAGAAGTACCGCTTTTCATCCTTGTGCTCCCGGTTACAAACTCCGGACCAACCGCAACCTCCACGGCATAGTTTGCAATTTTAGATAATGGAGAACCAGGATTATTAGTAATGCATCCGGTTAGAATGCCTTTCTCCCTGCAGGTTTCCAGGGCACCTACTACATAAGGTGTAGTACCACTGGCCGCAATACCAATCACAAAGTCTTTTTCAGATATATTATGTTTTAATAGGTCATTCCAGCCCTCTGTTCTGCTGTCTTCAGCAAATTCAACCGCCTCTGTAATTGCTTTTTCACCACCGGCAATGATGCCAACTACCAGGCCATATGGCACGCCGTAAGTTGGAGGACATTCACTGGCATCTACTATGCCTAATCTGCCACTGGTTCCGGCACCTAAATAAAAAAGCCTTCCCCCGATAACCATCTTATCAGTAGCGGCTTCTACCAGGTCCTCTATTTGAGGAATTACCTTTTCAATGGCAAAGGCCACTGTTTTATCTTCTGCATTAATGCTGATGAGAAGTTCTTCCACCGACATTTTATCAAGATGTCTGTATCTGCTGGATTGTTCTGTTATTTTTTCAAAAGACATATATTTTGTCATTAACTATGAAATTCAACCAACCCGTCCATAGGGTTCTTCATTATTTTACCTAGTTCAAATTCGTAACTGCTGCAAAGTTGCTGTATGATATCTTTAAATCCAAATGCCACGCCGCCGGTAAAGTTCACGGGATATTTCCAGATTTCCTTGTATTTGCGAAGATGATAATAGAAAAAATCATTCAGGCCATCTTCAATAATGTTCTCAATCATAAAATGGCCACGGTTGTCTGCCAGGAATTTTGTGAATGATGCAAGGTATCGGTTGGGCAAAGGCTTTTTATATACATTCTCCAGGATCTCAGAGGCATTGGTCAAATAAGTAAGGTCAAACCTACCCTTCAATTCGTAATCAAAAGTATCATACAAATAATATTGAATCACTTTTTTTCCAAGATAAGCCCCACTGCCCTCATCGCCTAAAACATAACCAAGGCCCGGACTATTTTTCGTTATTTTTTTACCGTCATAAAAACAAGAATTGGAACCAGTACCCAATATACAGGACACTCCTTTTTCATTTCCGCAAAGTGCCCTGGCTGCTGCCATCAGGTCATGGGTCACTTCAATTTTAGCTTCAGGAAAAATATGCTGAACGGCATTTTGAACACTTTTTGCGTTTCCGGAATTTGCACATCCGGTTCCATAATAATACACCTCATCAATTGCTTCGTTCTTCAAAGCCGGTTTTAATTCTTTCTCCAGAAGTTCTTTTATTTGATCCGTATCTAAAAAATAAGGACTGATACCTTGTGTAAAAATGGTTTTCTTTTTCCCGTTTTTTAATAAACACCATTCTGCTTTAGTAGCTCCGGAATCTGCAATAAGTTTTATTTTTGCCATATATTATTTCAGCTTCTTTTTTCTGTTTGTTTTTTCTTCTTACTTATTTTTCAGAATCCCAATACTGCTTAGTACCGGAATTTGTAAACAGAAAACAGCAAGTTTTATCTAATTTGCGCTTAAAATACAAAGAAAAAAAGAACAATGGTCAATAAAAAATTGAAGGTTTGGTTACCACTGATATTGTCGATCGTAATGATAGCCGGGATGTATTTTGGTTTTAAACTCCGGGAAAACACTCCAAATGGAAATAGTTTTTTAAAAATTGACAAGAAATCCTCCATGCAGGAAATCCTGGATCTGATCAATTACCGGTACGTGGATTCTGTAAAACTGGATACCCTGCAGAACAATGCCATAAATGAAATGATGAGTGAGCTGGATCCGCATTCGGCTTATATTCCAGCCAGTCACTTACAGGAAGTGAATGATGATATGGCCGGGAATTTTGGCGGAATAGGGGTTGAATTCTCCATTTTTTCTGATACGGTAAATATTGTGCATGTTGTACCCAATGGCCCCAGCGATAAAGCTGGCTTGCAGGTTGGTGACAGAATCATTAAAGTAAATAATGAACCGATTGCCGGCATTTCCATTTCTAATGATGATGTAAAAAATAAGATGCGTGGAAAAAGAGGAACTGAAGTAAATGTATCTGTTTTCAGAAACGGAGAATTAAAACAATTTAAAATTACAAGAGGCAATATCCCCCTTCCTTCACTTGACGCTTCTTATTTACTGAACAATACAACCGGCTATATAAGGCTGAACAAATTCTCTAACACTTCTTACGAGGAATTTATGAGGGCCCTTGAAGATCTGAATAAAAACAATATCCAAAACCTGGTATTGGATCTGCGTGGAAATGGTGGGGGCCTTTTGAACGAAGCAGTTGATATGGCAGATGAATTTTTAAGTGATGACAAACTGGTGGTATATACTGAAGGGCTGAATATGAAAAGGAGAGAATTTAAGTGCAAAAGGCCGGGACTTTTCGAAACAGGCAAACTGGTAGTTTTAGTTGATGAACTTTCTGCCAGTGCAAGTGAAGTATTAGCCGGAGCTTTGCAGGATTGGGACAGGGCTACCATCATTGGCAGAAGAACTTTTGGGAAAGGTTTGGTACAGGAACAATATGAGCTTAGTGATGGTTCGGCTGTACGGTTAACCGTAGCCCGATATTATACTCCCGTTGGAAGAAGCATCCAGCGTTCATATGAAAAAGGGAAGAAAATTTATATGGATGAATTAATTGAACGTTATGAAAACGGCGAAATGATCCATGCAGACAGTATTAAAACTGAAAACGGGAAACAATATGAAACAAAATTGAAAAAAAGGAAAGTGTATGGCGGCGGTGGTATTACCCCCGACATTTTTGTATCAGTTGATACCGGCACAATTGATAGAAAAATTGTCAGATTATTTACGGATGGCACATTGAATTCCTTTTTATATAATTATTATCTGGAACAACGTAATGAGATAAACAAGTTTAAAACAGTCAAAGATTTTATAGCAAACTATAACAACCTAGAAAAGGCATGGGAAGCTTTGCTGGATTTCACATCAAAGAGCAATAAAGATTTAAAAAACATTTCTGCCTCTTCAAAAGAATATCTGTTGCTTCGTATAAAAGCACAGCTGGCCAGGTATCATTGGCGCAATGGTGGCTATTATGAAGTGATTAATAGTTATGACCCCATGATCAAAAAAGCTTTAGAAGAATTTTCAATATCAAAAAAGCAACCCGGTTAAACCAGATTGCTTTCAATTAAATTCTTAAGAATATTATAGCCCTTATTATTCGACAGGTTGCTTATCAAGCCAGTTCTTTTTCTCTACAGAATAAGAAGCCACAAGGCCTAACCCACCACCTATAGCAATCAAGGCAAAGTATAAGCCAACCGGTTCTGTTTCGTAAGGAATGGCATAGATATCAAGGAAGAAAGCTGTCAAAAGGCCCATACCTGCACCCAATAAAAGTAAACCCCATTTCAGGCTCTTAAAAGGAGCCGGACTGTTCATTTTCACTTTTGGATTCATTCCTTTTTCAATCATGGCCATATTTTCCTTTGTTTTCAAATAAACGATACCAAAAATCATTGCAAATCCTCCTGCAAACATTATTATTGGTATTAAAATTTCTGCGCCGTGCATAATTCAAAATTTTATAGTTATTAAATTTTTAGCTTTCTGTTCTCTAAGACTATTCCTTTCAGGATCAGGTTACAGCCTTTTAAGAACTTTTAAACTAATTGATGTTCAGAACCTAAGACTACAAGTGAAGGAATCAGGTTACAGGGCTGGGTTTTTATTCCAAACACATCATATATATTATATTAATAACTTGAAATATGGATTAATTTTATTGTAACCAAATACAGGCTCTTGTAGTCTTACTTATTGAATGTCAACCGGACTGAATGATATAGAGATCATAAGCTGCGTACTGCAGGGTGATAAGAATGCTTACGCAGAACTGGTATCCAGGTACCAGAATTATGTTTTTACATTAACACTAAGACTTATAAAAAACCGGGAAGATGCCGAAGAAATAGCCCAGGATGTTTTTGTAAAAGCTTTTCGTTCTTTAAAAGACTTCAGGGGTGAATCAAAATTCAGCACCTGGTTATATACTATAGTAAACACAACCAGTATTACTTTTTTAAGAAAGAAAAAACTGGCAATACAATCTCTGGACGATGACAGAACATTTGAAATCGCTGATAATAAAGATTCTGGTTTCCGGGCAGACCAGGTTGAAAAAAAATCAAAAATTGCCATGGTTACAAATGCCATCTCATTGTTAAACCCGGATGATGCGGAAGTGATCACCTTGTTTTATAAAGCTGAACAAACACTTGAAGAAATAGCAAAGATCCTTGGCCTGGAAACGAATACAGTAAAAGTAAGATTGCACAGGGCCAGAACCAGGTTAAAGGAAAAGATGGAAACCCATTTTAAAGAAGAAGTTTTAAACATTTATTAATAACAGATTTATGAATCAGCAACAAGAACAACAATTATGGTCTTTTATCGACGGAGTTTCCACGAGCTAGAAGGAGTGCAGGCGCGGGCGGGGGT
>CAZOOT010000122.1:0-9860 GCA_964581455.1 uncultured Chitinophaga sp.
AATGTGCCTGGTGAACTGAGAATGAATTTCAGTAATAAAAAAACAGCTTCCAAGCAGCAGGATCATCAGCCTTTTCATCAGGATTGAATTTAGTTAGGATTTGCCAACCCAAATTTAATGATTAATTCAGTAGGATCATTAAGATCATTAAGATCAATTGTGATCGATAACCCACATTTTAACGCCAAAACCTACTTTATATCCACCTCCGGGACTTCCGGTATTGGGTTGATACTCCCATAGAATATAATCACGGGAAACAAGACCCACATTCTTTGCATATTTTTCTACTGAATATGATCTTGCTCCATATGAACTAATATTTGTGACAGGTGCATTTAATGATTCATCAATATGCGTAATGGTATATACTTCGTTAAGTGATTTACCACCTATGGTACTTGTTGCTTCAAATTTGTCAAAAACATAGTCCCAGTCATTCATATTATCATCATTGCTGAAAGAATAAAGTGCAGTGTAGGGATCAGAAGAAATATATCTGTTTCCTTTCCATTTAAATTTTAAATTAAAGGGAATATGAAGTTTTATAAACCGTAAATTATCCTCTACCACTTCCAACTGGTCCTTTAAAGGAGTAATGAAATATGTTCCATTTTCCGCCCATGGTTTTGTTCCGGTAGAATCTCTTATCTGACGAATGATGCGGAAACCGGGCCTGCCGAGATTATCTGTAACCTGGGCATCAACCGTATGCTTTACCTGGTATCTATGCGTTTCTTCAGTTCTTCCAAGATTGATGAAAACAGTGGAGTCAAGCCTGTAAGTAATAAATTTTCCTACTGTTAATTGTATGTAGTTTGAAATTTCTGCAGATTTATAGTCTTCCAACACCTGTTTTTCGCATGAGATCAATGGGAAAAGTAAGAAGGAAAATAAAGAGATTCGTATCAGGTTTTTGAGTCTCATAAGATCATAATGCGTTTTCTTCTAAGAAGTTCTTTAGCCAGGGTTACTTGATTACTATTGACTTAATATTTTATAGATAGTTATATAAAAATAAAAACAAAAGCCGGAAAAGGTTATTTCCCGGCATTTAAAACGATATTTTGAATGGATTATTGCCCTTGAAGGAGCTGGTTGTCAATAGTTCGGAACATGGAGTAAAGACAAAATCTTCTTAATCCCGATCCCCAGCTTATGGATTTGGATTCAGAACTCCTGATTGAATAATTCCCCCTCCGATAACATCATCCCCTTCATAAAACACAGCACTTTGGCCGGGAGCAATTCCTTTTGCATTTTCATAAAATTTCACTTTCATCAAACCATCTGCAGGATAAATATTTGAAAGCGTACCCTTGTCTTTATACCGGATCTTGGTTGTTGCTTCCATACCGGGTGTTATGAAATCATATTTGATCAGGTTTATTTTTCCAACAGTCATTTCATTTTGTTCCAGATCTTCTTCATCACCCAGCATTACCGTATTGTTGTCTGCATCTATTTTGGTTACAAATACCGGTTTTCCAAATGTAATATCGAGTCCTTTTCTTTGTCCTATTGTATAAAATAGATAGCCTTTATGCTTACCTAATATCTTGCCATGTTTATCAATGAAATTTCCGCCATTCACTCTTTCTTCCAACCCTTCTACATTTCTTTTCAGGAAACCACGGTAATCGTTGTCCGGCACAAAACAGATCTCATAGCTTTCATTTTTTTTGGCCAACTCAGGATAACCGTAGTCAATAGCCATTTGACGGATCTGCGTTTTTCTATAGGGTCCAAGGGGTAATAAAGTTCTGCTCAATAAATCTTGCTGTAAACCCCAAAGAACATAACTCTGGTCTTTTGTTTCATCTACGGCTTTGCTCACAACAAATCTTCCATTATCATGCTGGCGGATTTTTCCATAATGCCCGGTAGCAATAAAATCACAATCCAATGCATCGGCTCTTTTCAATAAAGCCCTCCATTTGATATGTGTATTGCACAAAACGCAAGGGTTAGGTGTTCGTCCGGCAATATATTCGTCTACAAAATTTTCGATCACAAAATCACCAAACTCTTCGCGGATATCAAGAATATAATGTGGGAATCCGTGTTGAACCGCAGCCATTCTGGCATCATTAAATGAATCCACATTACAGCAGCCGGTTTCTTTTTTGCTACCCCCACTGGCCGCATAATCCCATGTTTTCATAGTGATGCCTACTACTTCATAACCTTCATCATTGAGCATGAGGGCTGTAACGGTACTATCAATACCGCCGCTCATGGCCACCAACACTTTTCCTTTTTTACTCATGAAATCCAAAATTAGCCTGCAAATATACAAATGATTGCCTGCATGCTGAAATTCAATGCTGATAAGGTTTTGAACACAACTTTAATGTTTCAATTCTGAAATTGTTGCAATAAAAGAATTGACTGCAACAAGGTTCTGATTGCTAATGAATATTTGTGATTTAAAAAGGGAATTGATCAATATCCACCTTTACCATCTGCAGTGATATTAAACAATTTCAGTATTTCGTCATATGTCATGGCTTTGAGTTGAGCAGGAGAAAAGCTTAATGCTGATCCACTTGCTATTCTGCCTCCTGCAACTCCTCCGGGAACAATTACATACCGGAACTGGCTAGAAACGGTTGGTATATCAGGCTGGTCTGTATATATATAAGTATACCTGATTGTTCCTACTGAAGGCATCAGGAAATTATAAAAATGAAACCCATTCGTATTAAAAACAGTACTGGGAAGTGGTCTTACAATAGAGCTTTCCGTTGATAGTTTTACAAATGATAAAACCACACCATTATCAAGAATGGCTTGTGTAACGCCAGGAGCAGCCCTGTCAAAACTATAGTCGGATGAACTCAAACCCGGATTGGTCCAGGCTGTTCCGGAAGAAAACCAGGGGGAATAAATAACATTAGCTGAGCCAACCGGCCCCGCCACACCTTGTGGACCTGCTGGTCCGGCCGGCCCTGCAGGCCCTGCCGGGCCTTCTTTGGAACAATTGAGTGAAATAAGGCTAATAAAAAAAGTCAAAGTCAGGAGATTGCGCTTTTTCATAATTTCTTTTATTGAGGTTTAATAATGAAGAGAGTATAAATAATTGGCTTTGCAGGTGGTATTCAATAAATAAAAAACAGAAATCCAGGAACCCTATTTCTGATTTCAAATTCATTTTGTATTCTAAACTTACAACTTTATTTATTCTTTAATAAGCGGTTAAAATATTTTCTGCAGAAATAACAACGAATTAAATTAAATAGCTATTTGTGGAAAATTACCAGACCGTGGTATTGTTGGTAAATATCAAATTGCATTAACTTGCAGCTGTTAATAATTTTTATTCAGTAAGTTAAAATTGAGCACTATGATTAAGTTACAGATTATCGGCAACCTCGGCAAAGATTGCGTGGTTAACACAGTGAATGGTAAAAACGTTATCAATTTCACAGTGGCACACACTGAAAAGTATCGTGATTCACAAGGCAACAACCAGGAAAAAACAACCTGGGTAGATTGTGCCTATTGGACAGACCGCACAGCCATTTCGCCTTACCTTACCAAAGGCAAGCAAGTGTTTGTGGAAGGAACACCCGAAGTAAGAACATTTACTAGACAGGACGGAACCGGTGGAGCTTCACTTTCACTCCGTGTACGTGAAGTACAACTACTGGGTGGTCGTGGAGATGGTGGATCGGCAACAGCTGCTTCATCCTCTTCTTCTGCCTCATCAGTTCCTTCTCCGGCAGATATTACTGAGCCGGTTGACGATCTTCCTTTTTAATTCGTAATCGAATTAAAAAGCTACCCTTGAAATTAAGTGCCCCCCGGTTTATTCGGGGGGTATTTTTTTTATTTATCGTTTCTTTGCGCATGTCCGAACAAAAATATTCTTACCATCAACTCCTTGATTTTACTGAAGCCATCTTGCAAAAGATCGGGTGTAATGAAAAGGATGCAATGATTGCAGCAAAAGTTTTAGTCTCTGCGGATCTTCGGGGAATAGATTCTCATGGAGTAGCAAGACTGAGTGGTTATGTACGGCTTTGGGAAGCCAAAAGAGTAAATGCAAATCCTGAAATAAAGATCATTCATGAAACCCCATCAACTGCAGTGGTAGATGGTGATAGTGGCTTGGGTCTGGTGGTAGCACCATTTTCAATGCAGGTGGCTATTGATAAAGCAAAGAATGTTGGAACAGGATGGGTAAGTGTTCAGAATAGTAATCATTTTGGTATTGCTGGTTATCATGCGATGATGGCTCTCGAACATGACATGATCGGGATAGCTTTTACAAATGCAAGCCCCCTGGTTGCACCTACATTTTCAGTGGAAAGATTATTAGGTACCAATCCGATTTGTGTGGTAATACCTGCAGGAGAAGAACCTGCCTTTGTTGCAGATTTGGCAACAACAACTGCTGCGAATGGTAAGTTGGAAATTCTTCAAAGAAAAGGAGGCGTAGCCCCATTAGGATGGATACAAACCAAAGAAGGAAAACAGTCAACCGATGCGCATGAATTAAAAGCAGGTGGTGCCTTGCTTCCATTGGGCGGAGACAGGGAACATGGAAGTCATAAAGGATATGCACTTGGTGCAATTGTTGATATTTTTTCAGCTGTATTAAGCGGTGCAAATTACGGACCATGGGTTCCACCATTTCCTGCTTATGTACCCATGCCTGATGAACAACCTGGTAAAGGAATCGGCCATTTTTTCGGGGCAATGCGTATTGATGCTTTTAGAAAAGCTGATGAATTTAAACTACACATGGACAAATGGATAAGAAGGTTCCGCTCTGCAAAAACAGTAGAAGGAGAAGAAAGAGTATTAATTCCAGGAGATCCCGAAAGAGAAATGGAAGCGGAAAGAATGAAGAATGGAATTCCTTTGGTGAAACCTGTAGTGGAAGATTTGAAATTGTTGGGTGAAAAACTTAATGTTGAATTTACAAGATAGGGAATTGGTTACCTGGTTCTTTTAAAGTATATCCTAAGTAATCTTGATGAAACTATATTTCTATGGGTTGAAATACAAGTTGACTTTTCATTTTTCTTCTAACATTCGTTATCCCTCCTCACACTTATCTTTGCACCTCAAAATTTTTATAGATGAAAGTAATGAAGTTTGGCGGCACATCTGTGGGTAAACCAGAGCGGATGAACCAGGTGTCTGAGTTAATAACGAAGTCTGATGAACCAACCATTGTGGTTTTAAGTGCACTGAGCGGAACAACGAATGCTTTGGTTACAATTGGGAATCATCTGTCAAAAAGTGAAAGAGACCAGGCAAGACAGGAAATCAATAAACTGGAAACTCATTACCGGGAATTTGTTGCTGATCTTTTAAAGGAATCCGTACATCTTGATAAAGCAAATGCGATCATTCAGGAACATTTTGAGTTTCTGACAATCATTCTTAAAATTTCCTACAGCGAATCGTTGAGTAAGGATATCCTGGCCCAGGGCGAATTGCTTTCTACAAAATTATTCAGTGTTTACCTTGAAGAAAAAGGCGTAGAACATCAATTATTACCTGCATTGGAGTTTATGAGTATTGATGGTAATGATGAGCCTCAGATTGGAAGTATAAAAGTAAAGTTGAACCAATTATTGAATAAGCATAAGGATAAAAAACTTTTTATTACGCAAGGATATATTTGTAAAAATTCGAGAGGAGAAGTGGATAACCTGAAAAGGGGAGGAAGCGATTATACAGCTTCATTGATAGCTGCTGCTATCGGTGCTTCCGTTTGTGAGATCTGGACCGACATTGACGGAATGCATAATAATGATCCACGAATTGTAAAGAAAACTGTGCCGGTGGAACAAATGAGTTTTGATGAAGCAGCGGAGCTGGCATATTTCGGAGCTAAAATTTTACATCCTGCTTCTATCTGGCCGGCACAGACTTATAATGTTGCTGTAAAACTGCTGAATACCATGCAGCCCGATGCGAAAGGAACGACCATTTCCGAGAAAGCTGGTTCAGTAGGAGTGAAGGCTGTTGCAGCAAAAGATAATATCACAGCTATCAGAATAAAAAGCAGCCGCATGCTTTTGGCATATGGTTTTTTAAGAAAAATATTTGAGGTTTTTGAAAAATTTAAAACACCGATTGATATGATCACCACTTCCGAAGTGGCGGTTTCAATTACTATTGATAATACAACTCATTTAAAAGAAATATTAAAAGAGTTAGAACCATTTGGTACAATTGAAGTGGATAAAGACCAGGTGATCATTTCAGTGGTAGGAAATGAAATTTCACAAACCCAGGATATCATTAAAAAACTTTTTCTTTCTATAGTTAATATACCAGTTCGCATGGTATCCTATGGTGGCAGCCCGCATAACATTTCGTTGCTAGTTGCAGCAGAGAATAAAGAAAGAATTCTTCAGCAATTGAATAAAGGAATGTTTAAGCTGGATTAAAATGCTTTTTTTTCAGGTTCTATTATTTTTTCTAAATAAACAGGAATACCGCTTTCTGTAAAACCCTGTACAGTTATCCTGTATCTTTTTGTTTTATCATTATTGTAAAAACTAACCCTTGATTTATCATTCACATCTCCGGGAGTCAGCAGGGGTTCCCATAGAAGCTGGTCCCTTGTATCTGTTCCTGAAGGCGAAATAAAATTATCTGTATATTCCGGTGAAAAGAATTTCTTCATCGCATCATATCCTTTTATTGTACTTCCTGGTAACGAAGGTTGGGTATTTACTGATCTCAAATCACCCCGGTTTGTATATATAGCAATTACTCCACCCCCGCCACCAAATGCAACACCAACAACAGGCCCTTTTATTACTTTTATCATGGCAATATCATTTATGGAATATGAACTCAACATATCTGGCGAAACAGTCATTTCGTCCACTACCACTGTTGCCTGCGATGCCCTTATATATGGAACCAATTGTCCCGAACTGTTCAATTGAATCTGTAGCCCCGCAACTCTCCCTTGTAACCAGTATAAAATATTGGTATATCCTTGGGCATTTTGCTCTTCATTAATAAAATCAAAAACTGTTTCTGATTCACTTCTGAAGGCTGCTGAACTAAGTTTATTATTCAATTCTTCTTTTACTGATTTTATTTTTGATCGTATGATCACTTCCTGAAGGGATTTATATTTTTCGTCAAAATCCTTTTCCATTTTTAATGACTTTACAGAACTGGCCACCCAATCAGGTCTGTTATTGGAAATAGTGTTTGAAACTAATATATAAGGACTCTCTGGTAAAGGCAGGCTATATGGTAAAAAATGATTTTTTCTTTCAAAACTTATATCAATAAAACCGGCACTCCTTTTTTTAGAATTGGTTTGATAATAAACTTTCAGTTCATTGTTAAAAGCAAGGTTTTCAATCATAAGAGTTCCCGAGCTATCAGTCCGGGCCTGCATGATCTGATATGTTGAGTCAGGGAAATACAGAAACAAGTTCACCTCTTCATTTGGTTTTAATTTTTTCCCGCTTTTAACTGTGCCAGTATAGGATAGATAATTATGGGGGAAATATTGGATAACAGGGAATTTGTCCTTCAGAACTTCATTCCAATTATATCGTTCCCATTTTTCAGAAATCAAAACAGCATCCAGTGCTTTTATTTTATTTTCTTCAGCATGGTTAAAATATCCAGCTGCATTTTGAGGCGGATTTATCAGGTCAGAACTAAGCCATAGATAGCTTAGTAAGTTTTCTTCTTTCATAGAAGATTCCATTTCTGCATCTGTAACCGACAATGCATAACTTGTCCAGTTTATTGAATCAACTTTTATTACCAATTCATTTTTTTCCCTTGGTTCTGTGATGGGATTAAACTGATCAATTACCGAACTGTCATAATACAACTGTGAAGGATTCAAAAAAACAAGCCGTTCAGCTTCTGGTTCATTCTGAGTATTAAATACAGTAAGGTGCAGTATGCCATTCGGAGGGTAATGAACAGGTATTTTAAATGATAATTCAGATTTGATATTTGTAAACTTCGAATAAAATATCATCTGGTTCTGAATATCACCAACAATGCTGTATCCGGTGCCATTATCTTTTACATTATGAAAACGGAGATCTACTTTTACAGAATCAATTACATTTTCAACGGATATAGCAACACCGCTGTTCCTGGTCACCGGCAGGGCGGCAGATTTTTTGTTTCCAGCTTCATCAGTCACTGTGACAAAGTATTTTTTTTGTTCTTCCGGAGTAAATAAGAAAATTGCCACGTTCTTATCCAGGGATTTAAATGTTTTAATTTTTTCAGATGAATTATTTTCTTCATATATATATCCGCTCCATTTTTCTGGCAGGATGCCTGCTGAGAACAACCTGACAGCAACTTTAGATTCCTGTCCCGTGATAAGGTTACCGCCTTCAGGAAAAGCTTTCACATTCCATTCAGTTTTTTTTAATTGAAGTTGTTTTTGAGAAGCGGGATTATAAACAGGGACAGGTCGGATAAATTGAAATGATTCATTAAAGTTTTGCATCCATCTGGTATAGGCTCTTATATAGTAAACATCTTCCGGCAGTTTATTTTGCAGTTCAATACTTCCCTGTGCTGATCCAAATTGAATCGGGTAAAGCTTTGCAGCAATTATTTTTTTTTCAGAATTATATAATTCTACATAAAGGGTTGTTGAGAGATTAACCAATTCATATTGGGAAATTACAAAGGCTTTAAACATCATTGTTTCCCCTGCTAAATAGGCCGGCTTATTCATCCACAGGTAAACTTTCTCTTGCGGATAATTTGCATGAAATTTTTTTAAAGCTTCAACAAGAGATAATTGAGAAAAAGAATTAGTAATGAATAAAATCAGGAACAAGGTGATTTGAAAAATAATTTTCATTCCGTTTTGATTTTAAAACTTAAGATAATAAGTAAACCCCGTAATTACGGGGTTTACTTATTTTTTAAGAAATATTTTTTTTAGATCACCAGCATCGCATCTCCATAACTGAAGAAGCGATATTTATCTTTTATCGCTTTTTTATAAGCTTCGATGGCCAGGTCATAACCGGCAAAAGCACAGGTCATGATCAATAAACTTGTTTTGGGCAGATGAAAGTTTGTAACCAGGGAATCTGCAATATTAAAATCATAAGGAGGATGAATAAACATATTGGTCCAGCCTTCGGATGGCTTCAGTAATTTCTGGGCAGTAAATGAAGATTCTACAGCCCGCATGGTCGTTGTTCCTACAGAGCAAATACGGTGTCCGTATTCTTTTGCCCGGTTTACAATTTTGCATGCAGTTTCATCTATTTGATAGTATTCTGCATCCATTTTATGCTTGCTCAGGTCTTCCACTTCAATAGGTCTGAAAGTACCCAGTCCTGTATGAAGAGTAACTTCAGCAAAACGAACTCCCTGGATCTCTAAACGCTTTATCAACTCGCGGCTAAAATGCAAACCGCCGGATGGGGCTGCAACAGCTCCTTCATGTTTTGCATAAACTGTTTGATATCTTTCCCTGTCTTCTTCATCAGGTTTACGTTTAATATATTTTGGTAAAGGTGTTTCACCTAATTTTTCCAGCATAGCTCTGAATTCTTCTTCTGAATTTTCCCAGAGGAACCGGATTGTACGACCACGGCTTGTTGTATTGTCAATTACTTCGGCTACCAGTTCTTCTTGCTCGCCAAAATAAAGTTTATTACCCACCCTGATTTTTCTTGCGGGATCAACAATCACATCCCAAAGACGGTTTGTCTTGTTCAGTTCACGAAGCAGGAATACTTCAATTTTTGCTCCTGTTTGTTCCTTTCGTCCGTACATGCGGGCGGGGAACACTTTTGTGTTATTTACTACAAACACATCTTTGTCATCAATATATTCCATGATTTCCCGAAAGTGTTTGTTTTCCATCTTTC
>CAZOOT010000123.1:0-9728 GCA_964581455.1 uncultured Chitinophaga sp.
AACAAGTTCCATCCAGCCCCCTTTAGGGGGTCGGAGTGTTCAAATAAAAGTATCTGACAATGGGGGTGGCATTCCACAAAAAATCCTGGATAAAATATTTCAACCCTTCTTCACCACCAAACCTACGGGTCAGGGAACCGGTTTGGGATTATCATTGGCCTATGATATTGTAAAAGCACATGGCGGAGAGTTGAAAGTGGAAACGAAAGAAGGAGAAGGAAGTGAGTTTATTATTCAATTACCAATCAACTGACAATATGAAAGCTGGTTTTAAAATATTATTTGGTTTATGGTTGTTGCCTTTATTAATTACAGCACAACAAGAAAATCCATATTTGAACAGTTTGTATAGATCCCTTTCCAATGCAACAAGTGATTCTGCCAGAATAAAAATCTATAGCAGTCTCGGATTCTATTACACTCTTGAGGATCGTGATAGTGCAAATTTTTACTTTGAAAAAGCCTTGCCGATTGCTGTCAAATTAAATCTAAAATTTGATCAAGTCTCTATATTGGCCGGAATGGGGGTCATCCTGATGCAACAGGAAAAGTTTTCAAAGTCATTAGAATTCTATTTAAAAGCACTACATATTGCCAAGGATCCCAGTGTTGAAAAAACTATTTGGGGGTTGTTGCCAGACAAAAGCCCAAGGCATGAACGAATGAAAGCGGTAGCCAGGACCTACGATTTAATTGGATTGCTAAATGCGTATACCGGAAACTGGGAGGATAATATCAACAATCAATTGAAGAATTACCGGGAAGCCGAAAAATTTGCAAAAGCAGTCGGGGACAAAGGAATTATTGCGGCGCTAAACTTTCATATGGGTATTGCTTATATGAATGCCGGAAAATTCGATTCGGCACTTCTGTTGATTGAAAAGGCCCAATCCGTGTTTTCAGATTTGAAAGATCCACAAATGGGGCGTACCATGTTATATCAGGGCGATACCTATAAACGGATGGGAAATTTCGATTTAGCTGCCCATACCATATTACAGGGCATGGCGCTTTTAAATGAGACTAATGATTATGTGCACAGGGGTCAGGGATATATTTTATTAAGTAGCGTATATGCGGGTTTAAAAAAAACCGACTCCGCTTTGTATTATGCCAAAGAAGGCTTGAAAATATATGAAAGGCGCAAAGACCCGGTGGGGAAAAGAGATGCCTATGATTTGCTTGCTTCCCATTTTGATCAGCTGGGCAGAACCGATAGTGCCACCGCATATTTAAAATTGGCAAAATCATTAAGTGATAGTTTAAGTGTAGAAGAACGAAAAAACCTTCTTGCATTTCAGGACGTCGTTGTAGAAGAACAGGCAAAGTTGGAACAACTGGAGAAAGAAAAAATCCAAACAAAAAGTAAGATCAGAACCTATAGCCTGTTTGCAGGACTTATTATTTTATCACTGATAGGTCTTTTTCTGTATCGTAATAACAAAAGGGAAAAGAAAGCCAAAACAATTTTGGAAAAAACGTTGATAGAACTAAAATCTACTCAATCACAGCTAATTCAATCAGAAAAAATGGCCTCATTAGGAGAGCTGACTGCAGGTATAGCACATGAGATTCAAAATCCATTAAACTTTGTTAATAATTTTTCAGAAATCAATAAAGAGCTAGCTGAAGAATTGAAAGTTGAATTAACTAAAAACAATTTGCAATTGGCAACTGAAATTGCTGATGATATAAAAGATAATTCTGAAAAAATTAATTATCATGGCAAGCGAGCTGATGCCATTGTAAAAGGCATGCTACAACATAGCCGCAATAGTAGTGGCCAAAAAGAACTTATTGATATAAATACTTTATGTAATGAGTATTTAAAACTGGCTTTTCATGGATTACGGGCAAAGGACAAAAATTTCAATGCAGAGATCAAAACCGATCTTGATAACCGGATTGAAAAAATAAATCTAGTGCCGCAGGATATCGGAAGAGTTATCCTTAATTTGATCAATAATGCATTTTATGCAGCCTCCCAGCCCCCCGAAGGGGGATTCAAAGACCCCGATTATGTTCATAACCCTACAGTTTGGGTGACTACAAGGAAAGTAGGCAATAAAGTATTGCTTTCAGTTAAGGACAATGGACCGGGTATTCCACAAGAAATCCTGGATAAAATATTTCAACCCTTCTTCACCACCAAACCCACGGGTCAGGGAACCGGTTTGGGATTATCATTGGCCTATGATATTGTAAAAGCACATGGCGGAGAGTTGAAAGTGGAAACCAAGGAGGGAGAAGGAAGTGACTTTATAATTCAATTGCCAATTAATTAATGGTGATCGTGAAAAAAAAGCTCAACATCTTTTTGTTTTTATTGCTGCCGGTATTTGCTATAGCACAGCAAAGCACTCTTGATGATTTGAAGCGGCAACTTGCAAATGCACAAAATGATTCTGACCGTTATAAAATCTATGGCTGGTTTTCAGATTTCTACATAGAAAAGAAAATAGATTCAGCATTGTTCTTTATGGAGCAATGTCTGTTGTTAGCCCGAAAAAATAACAAAAAACTTAACGAAGCATCAAGCCTGAACGGAAAGGGTCTTTGTTTAAGACATATGGGGCGGTATTCTGAAGCACTTCAATGTTACCTCGATGGTTTTGAAATTGCAAAAGATGCCGAAAACGAGAAAGATTTCTGGCCATTATCAACCTGGATGTATTCGCCGGATAAATCAGCAAAATCATTCCGCCTGATTGTTTTGGGAAATCTCCATATGCAGATGGCTAACTTATTTATTCGCACAGGCAATAACGATCTATGCATTTTCCATTTTGCTGAAGCTGAAAAGATCGGGAAAGAAACCAAAAGTCATTATTTTTTATACTACCTATATGCAACTATGGGTATTGCATATAAAAATTTGAATAAATTGGATTCGGCAATGCTTATTGTGCAGAATGGCTTATCACTTTCAAAACAATTTGGATACAAAGAAAATGTATCCCGCTTATTTACATATATTGGTGAAATTGAATTTACCAGAGGAAATACTGATACAGCCCGCAAATATTACCATCAGGCCCTTCAGCTGGCAAATGAAGAGAACAATTTCGTTTCGTTGGTCATGATCCACTTCGGATTAACAAAATGTTTTTTAGCACAGCAGGAAAAAGACTCAAGTCTTTATTATGCACACAAAGCTATTGAAACATTAAACAAAGTAGGTTCACTTGCAGGCACAGTTTGGAACCTCTCAATGGCTTATGAAAATTTGTTCCGGATATATAAAATGAGAAATGAAACTGACAGTGCTGAAAAATATATGGAATTAACATTGCGTGCAAAAGACAGCCTGAATGCCTATACGATAAAAAGCTCAGCTCAGGCTCAGGGTTTATTTCTGCGTGAGCAAATTCGAATGAAGGAATTGGAAAAAGAAAGAATTCAGTTTCGAAATAAGGTGGGAACCTATTCCATGCTGGCCGGCATCGGTATATTACTTTTGCTTGCAATTTTATTTTACAGGAATTACAGGCACAATCAAAAAGCAAAAGATAAAATTGAAAAAGCCTATGACGAACTTAAATCCGCACAATCACAATTGGTACAATCTGAAAAGATGGCCAGCCTTGGTGAATTAACTGCCGGCATTGCTCATGAAATACAAAACCCATTGAACTTCGTAAATAATTTTTCTGATGTCAGTACAGAATTAGTTGATGAAATGAATATTGAAATGGATAAGGGAAATACGGAAGATGCAAAACTGATTGCACAAGATTTAAAGCAAAACCTGGAAAAAATTAATCATCATGGTATACGGGCAGGCGATATTGTAAAAAGCATGTTACAGCATAGCCGCAGCAGCAGTGGTGTAAAAGAACCAACAGATATCAATGCACTGTGTGACGAATATTTAAGATTGTCTTATCATGGGTTAAGAGCAAAAGACAAATCCTTTAATGCCACTATGAAAACAGAGTTTGAAGAAGGATTGGAAAAAATAAATGTCATCCCTCAGGATATGGGTAGAGTGATTCTGAATTTAATTACGAACGCCTTTTATGCTGTCAACGAAAAATCAAAACAAGGAATTGCAGAGTTTGAACCAACGGTTACCATTAAAACAAGTTCCATCCAGCCCCCTTTAGGGGGTCGGAGTGTTCAAATAAAAGTATCTGACAATGGGGGTGGCATTCCACAAAAAGTTTTGGATAAAATATTTCAACCCTTCTTCACCACCAAACCCACAGGGCAGGGAACAGGATTGGGTTTGTCATTAGCGTATGATATTGTAAAAGCTCATGGAGGTGATTTGAAAGTGGAAACGAAAGAGGGAGAAGGAAGTGAGTTTATAATCAGTTTACCTGAATAATGCACCAAATTTGAAAAATCTTAAACATATAGCTCAACTATTATTTTTTATTTTCCTGTCTGGGAATGGATGGGCACAAATTCTTTCGGAAAAAAAATTATTTGATTCAGATGAGATCATACAACTAAAATTAAGTGGCGATCTGCGTAAGGCTTTAGGAGATCGTTCAGCTAAACCAAAAAAGCACCCTGTAGTTCTTTCAATAATAAAGGATGACAAAAATCAAATTGCTTTTCCGGTAGAATTACAAACCAGGGGTAATTTCCGCAGGAAGAGAGAAAACTGTTATTATCCGCCCTTATGGATCCATTTTCCGAAATCAGGGGATCAATTGAATTCAGTTTTCCGGGAACAAAATAAAACAAAACTGGTTATGCCCTGCGGATCGGATGAATACATTATTCGTGAATGGTTAGTTTATAAATTGTATAACCTGATCTCTCCATTAAGTTTCAATGCCAGGCTGATCAAAGTAAAGTTGGAAGATCTTAAAACAAAGAAACCTGCCGAACCATTTTATGCCCTGCTATTGGAAGAAGAAAAGCAACTGGCGGCAAGAAATAATTTACTTGCCGTTGATAGAAAAGTAAAACCTGAAGAAACAGAAACTGATAATTTCCTGATGATGGCTGTATTTGAATACCTGATTGGAAATACAGATTGGTCGGTTCAGTACATGCATAATATAAAATTGCTGGCTACTGATCTAAATGCAATTCCTGTTACTGTGCCCTACGATTTTGATCATGCCGGAATAGTAAATACCCCTTATGCAAAGCCCGCAGAAGAATTGGAAATGAAATCGGTCCGGGAACGACGTTACCGTGGTTTTTGTGTACAGGACATGAGCAAATTTGAGAAGATTATTCACCATTTTAACAGGTTAAAGAATGATATTTATAATATATATAAAAACTGTTCGTTGCTGGAGGAAAAATATATTAAATTGACATTGCAATACCTGGATGAATTTTATAGAACAATCAATAATCCGAAAGACTGGCAAAAAGAGTTTCGTTACCCCTGTGATAAAAACGGAACAGGAAATATTGTGATAAAGGGATTGAAAGAAAACTGAATTTAAAAATTATGCAATTACGTTTCCTTTATATTTTAATTATGGCAATGCCTGCAATAGGCAGTACGCAGCAAACGCATATTGATAGTTTATTAAATGAAACCGCATCCACTAAAAATGATACTTTAAAACTGGTCAATTATATCAGACTGTCAGACGAGTATTCAGAAAAAAATCCGGATAGTGCTTATTATTTTGCAAATAAAGGATTAGGTATTGCACAAAAGTTGAATTTTAAACTGGAGGAGGCCCATGTGGCTGGGGAATTAAGTTATGCACAAATGAATATGGGTAATTATCCACAAGCCCTGCAATCATTATTAAAAGGATTGACTATAGCAGAAAATCCGGGTGCAGAAAAAAATATTATTCCTGCAAATTATCCTGAAGCGAATGAATTTTCTGATCGTTCTGGTACACCTTCACATCAGCGAATTTATCAAATTGGCAGGTTGCATCAGTATGGAGGAATCATGTTCAGTAATACAGGTAATTTCGATAAGGCCTTTTTTCATTTAAGAGAAGCTGAAAAAGCAGCCATGCAATTGAGCAATAAACGCATGCTAACAATTATCTACCTCACTACAGGAAGGGCCTATTTAGGGATTAATAAACCAGATTCTGCTTTGATATTTGAAAAGAAAGCCTATGATCTGGCTGTGCAAATTAATTATACAAGATATCTGGGCAGTATTTTACTTAATCTTGGAAGGATATATGCTTCGTTGGGAAACCGGTCTTTGGCTATTGAACAAGTAAAGAAAGCCAGAAGTGAAAGCCAGAATCAGAATTATTACAGGGGAATTGTGGCCAGCGATCTTTTATTGGCAAATTTTTACAAGCAAGCCGGAGAAATGGATTCCGCTTTCCATTATATAAATGATGCGCTTCCGATTTCAGAATTTTTAAAGTATCCCGACCTGATGTTACGGTCATATTCTGCTCTGGCCGATCATTATAAAAACAAAAAAAATAATGACAGCCTTGCCAAGTACCAAGGATTGATTATAAAAATAAATGACAGCCTCTTTAATGTCAAACAGGCACAACAATTCCAGAATATAGATTTTGAAGCCAGACAACGCCAACAGGAAATGGAAGCGGCTGAAAAACATTTCAAAGCCAAATTACAACGAAATATATTATTGGGAAGCCTGAGTACATTTTTCATTGTAGCGCTTTTACTCTGGCGAAATATCCGGCATAGGCAAAAGTCGGCTTCAATTTTACAAAAACAAAAAGAAGAGCTGGAAAAAGCTTTGGCTGATTTGACGACAACACAAAAACAGCTCATACAATCTGAAAAAATGGCTTCGTTAGGTGAACTGACAGCCGGTATTGCACATGAAATTCAAAACCCGTTAAATTTTGTCAATAATTTTTCCGAAGTGAATGCAGAGCTAATTGCTGAAATGAAAACTGAAATTGAAAAGGGAAACTATAATGAAGTAAAAAATATTGCAAAACATATTCAGGAAAATGAACAAAAAATAATCACACATGGCAAAAGAGCCGATGCCATAGTAAAAGGAATGTTGCAGCACAGCCGCAGCAGCAGTGGCGTAAAAGAACCAACTGATATTAATGCTTTGGTAGATGAATATTTACGATTGGCTTATCATGGTCTTCGTGCAAAAGACAAATCATTCAATGCAACAACAAAAACAGATTTTGATGAAAGCATTGGCAAGATCAATATCGTTCCGCAAGATATTGGACGAGTTATTCTCAATTTGATCAACAATGCATTCTATGCAGTGGATGAAAAAAAGAAACAAATGCCCCCATCCCCTAAAGGGGAGGAAAGAGCAGCTTCCTTTGATTACAAACCTGTAGTAACTGTAACAACCAAAAGACTCGGTCCCCCTTTAGGGGATAGGGGTAAAATTGAAATAAGGGTTGCTGACAACGGCAATGGTATCCCTCAAAAAGTTTTAGATAAAATCTTTCAACCCTTCTTTACCACCAAACCAACTGGACAAGGAACGGGTTTGGGATTGAGTTTGAGTTATGATATTGTAAAAGCACATGGCGGTGAGTTGAAAGTGGAAACGAAGGAGGGTGAGGGTTCAGAATTTATTATTAGCTTTTACGCTTTATCATGAGTATGTGGAAAATAACCATATTAAATCTGTTTTACCTTTTTGTATTAATCATACCTGTTGATGCACAGAATAATGATACCTATCAAGAAGATACTGTAAAAGTGATGCAGTTGATTGAACAGGCAGAAAGATATCGTTTTACTAAACCGGATTCTTGTTTGTCGGTTGCGGAGAAAGCCCTTCAGCTTGCCCAATCGATTAAGTTCAGGAAAGGTGAAGGATTAACACATTTGACATTCGGCGAATTTCATCGTGTTAGTGGTAATTTTCCCGAAGCCCTGCAACATCTTTTTACTGCCTTTCGCATTAGCAAGGAGATTAAGGACTCTGCAATGGAAGGAAAAAGCCTGACTTTTATTGGTATTGCTTATATAGGCCTTGAAGAATTTCGCACGGCACTCACTTATCTTTTCCAGGCAAATGAAAAAAATAGAGTTCGTCCAGATATTAATATAACTGCATTTGGTCTAACTAATACCGGTGTCGCATATCAACAATTGGGCATACTTGACTCGGCCCTCATTTACCAGAAAAAGGCCTGGCAAGTTGGATTCAAAATGCAATTGAAGGCAGGAATAGCTTTTATGCTCAGAGAGATCGGAATCATTTATGCTTTGCAACATAAATACGATAGTGCATTTTATTATTATCGCTATGCACTGACGGTTTCAAAAGATGTTCTCAACGCTGGACGAATATACAGCAGGATGGCAATGCTGTACGAACAGATGAATAAGCCTGATTCTGTCCTTCATTATGCCCGGCTTTCTTTTTCACACGGGCAACGTTCTTTACAAAAGCTTACAATGTTGGAGGCGAGCAGGCTACTCGCCGGATATTTTATGAAAAAACATCGACTGGATAGTGTGATTAAATACCAGGAATTAAGCATGAGCCTTCAGGACAGTTTGTTTGGACGGGAGCAGCTACGGAAACTCCAATTATTAGCAATCGGAGAGCAGAAAAGAATACATGATGCAGAACAAAGACAACAGCAAATTGAACAGGAACAAACCGAATACCGAAATAAAATCCGGATATATGTTCTCCTTGGAATTTTAGCAATGTTCCTTCTGCTTGGATTTATCTTATACCGGAATAATCGTAGAAAGCAAATCGCAAACAAGCTATTGGAAATGCAGAAGAACGAAACCGAAAAAACTCTTAAAGAGCTGCGTGATACACAAGCTCAATTGATCCAATCAGAAAAGATGGCCTCTCTTGGTGAACTTACCGCCGGCATTGCCCATGAGATTCAAAACCCATTAAATTTTGTCAATAATTTTTCAGAGGTAAGCAATGAGTTGATTGATGAAATGATGCAGAAAGTTGCCAAAGGGAATTATGATGAAGTAAAAGCAATAGCAGATGACGTAAAACAAAACTTAGAAAAGATCAATCATCATGGTAAAAGAGCTGATGGAATTGTAAAAGGAATGCTGCAACATAGCCGAAGCAGTAGCGGCGTAAAAGAGCCGACTGATATCAATGCTCTGGCCGATGAATATTTAAGATTAGCTTATCATGGTTTAAAAGCAAAAGATAAATCCTTCAATGCAACCTTGAAAACCGATTTTGATGAAAGCATTGGTAACATTAACATCATTCCGCAGGATATTGGAAGGGTAATTCTCAATTTAATCAACAATGCATTTTATGCAGTGGATGAAAAAAAGAAACAAATGCCCCTATCCCCTAAAGGGGTGCAAGGAGAACCTCCTACTGATTACGAACCTATAGTAACTGTAACAACCAAAAGACTCAGTCCCCCTTTAGGGGAAAGGGGCAAAATCGAAATTAGAGTTGCTGACAACGGCAACGGCATCCCTCAAAAAATATTGGATAAAATATTTCAGCCCTTCTTTACCACCAAACCCACAGGGCAGGGAACGGGATTGGGCTTATCCCTGAGTTATGATATTGTAAAAGCACATGGAGGTGAGTTGAAAGTGGAAACGAAAGAAGGAGAAGGAAGTGAGTTTATTATTCAGCTTTCTTTAAAATAGTATTTTAAAAAATAAAGAAAATTTTTACTATGTTACTCTGTATTTGCTTCTTTGTAAATGCTATGGCACAGGATAACTGGTATTTGAATTAATGGAAATACTGTATGTCCTCCTGATTACTTATGGATTTGAATGAAAGGACAGTTTTCTTGTGTAATTAATTCAAGTTGCTAGTTATTAAACGAGTTTATTAAAAGTAAACCCAATAA
>CAZOOT010000124.1:0-9451 GCA_964581455.1 uncultured Chitinophaga sp.
CAGACCCAGCTTACCGGTAAGATAAGTCCCATCTGTGTTAAGCGAAATATGGCCGGAGAGATATAACATGTTGCCAACAACCACACAGCTTTTAAATACAGCTTTGGAGGCAGGTAATACAGGCAGGGATAATCCCAGTTCTTCCAATTTTTTTTCAATCATGATTTCATTTTTTATTTATTGAAACAGGTATCTCTTAACAATTTCATATAAGTCAGACCCTTCTCTCTTGCAAAATTTATATTTCTTTCAGGGATGCCATCAGGGCTTTCATAATTTGCCAATGCCTTATCTATACTTTCTTCACGCAACAGGTGCAACATGGGATAAAGAGACCTGTTGGTATAATTCGCAGCATCATTCTCCAAAGAGCCTGCAAATTGATATAAAGGATGAAAACTTGCTAACTGGTAAATCCCATCATATTCTTTTTTTGTAATTAATTTTTCAACATCAATAACCAATTTCAGGTATTCATTTAACCCGCTAAAAGACCGGGGGAAGATCAGAAAACTTGTTTCAATTTCCTGATCATCATCCAACCGGATCATCTCGTTTAAAATTGAAGTCATTAATTCATCTGTTTCGAGGACATCTACAACTTCAAAATGAATGCTTTTTTGCTTTACCACCTTAGCAGCAAAAGGACAGAAATTACATCCGATCACAATTTTATTGATCCAATCTCTGGTTTCATCAATTACTTTTTTATTCGTTCCCATTTTATTTATCAGCTTGAATTTCAGCAAAACTAACCGCATTTATCAGTAAAAGCCAAACAAGCTTACTTTTGCGGCATGTCCATAACAAAGTTTTCAACAGACAGTATACTTTCCAGGTTAAATATCAAATCACTCAACGAAATGCAATTAGTCTCAATAGAGGCTTTTGAACAGCATAATAATATATTATTGTTATCTGCAACAGGCTCAGGTAAAACTATTGCTTACCTACTACCGATAATAAAATCATTGGATGCCGGTAATAAAAAAACACAGGCAATTATTATAGTACCCTCCCGTGAATTGGCGCTGCAAATAGAATCCGTTTTTAAATCGATGGGAACTAATTTAAAAGTCACATGTTGTTATGGAGGGCACCTGAGAGAAACAGAAGAAAACAACCTGGTTCAGCCTCCTGCGATCCTTATTGGCACTCCGGGAAGACTGGCAGATCATATAAGACGAGGTAATATCACAACAGACAGTATTGAAACCTTGGTGCTGGACGAATTTGATAAATCATTGGAATTGGGATTCAAGGATGAGATGTTTTTTATAATTGGTTCTTTGAAATCAATTAATAAAAGAATTTTGACTTCAGCCACTGAAGGAGTGGAAATTCCCGGATTCATTGGCATGAAAGACACAGTGAAACTGGAGTTCTTAACTGAGGAAGAAACCGGCCTTGAAATAAAAACTTTGCAAAGTGATGGAAAAGATAAACTGGATACCTTATTCAGGTTAATCTGCTTTTTAGGTAACCGGTCTGCAATCATATTTTGCAATCACAGGGAATCAGTAGAACGTACCAGCAACTATTTAAAAGAAAAAAGTATTCTCAATGTATTTTATCACGGTGCATTGGAGCAACCGGAGAGAGATGCCGCTTTATGTAAATTCAGAAATGGCACTTCAAATATTTTAGTTACCACTGATCTTGCATCCCGTGGATTGGATATCGCCAATATTCGTTACATCATTCATTACCATTTACCTAATAGTGAGGATGTTTTTACTCACCGAAACGGAAGAACGGCCCGAATGGATGCCAGCGGTACTGCCATTCTGATTTTATCTCCGGAGGAAAAATTACCGGAATATATTGATACGGTTTCTGAGCAAATTGAGTTGCCTGAAACTGTTGAGTTACCGGAAAAACCCAAGTGGTCAACATTATTTGTTGCTGCCGGAAAAAAAGATAAAGTAAATAAAATAGATATCGTGGGCTTTCTTTCCAATAAAGGGATGCTGAAAAAAGAAGATATAGGATTAATTGAAGTAAAAGACTTTTTCTCATTTGTAGCTATAAGAAAATCAAAAGTGAGTCAAACACTTCAGCTGATCAAAGAACAGAAAATAAAAAACAAAAAAGTGAAGATTGTAGTGGCTAAATAATTTTTTCTTTTGTTTCTCTCCTGCTGCCACTGTATAATTCATATTCAAGCAAGCGGCAATCAATTGTACTGTTATAGAATTCTATTCTTCGCTTTGCTTTAAGTCCGATCTTTTTTGCAAGTTCCAGATTCCCGGTAAATACATATCCATAATAACCACCACATTGCTTTTTCATAAAATCACCAATCCTGCCATAGGTTTCTTCCAGTTTATCAATCTCACCCATTCTTTCACCATATTCAGGATTCACCATCATTATTCCGCTTTTATTTTCAGGAACATTTGTAGAAGCAAAATCACATATTCCAAAATCTATTAAATTATCTACCCCGGCAACCATTGCATTAATTTTTGCATTCTCAATGGCCCTGCTGCTGATATCAGTAGCAATGATCTTTAAACCAGGAATAGTTTTGATTTGATCCTGCAATACAATGTTTTCTCTTGTATAGGCAGCTTCTTCATATCCCTGCACATGCATAAATCCATAATTTGTTCTGAACAAACCCGGAGCCCGGTTGGTAGCAATCAATGCGGCTTCAATTGCCAAAGTACCTGAGCCACACATAGGGTTTATAAAAGGAGATTTTCTGTCCCATTTGGTAGCATAAATGGTAGCCGCTGCCAATCCTTCCAGCATGGGTGCAGTTCCGGGAATTTTTCTATAACCATGTCTTGCCAATGAATCGCCGGAACTGTCAATAAAGATCGTAGCTTCATCATCTTTCCAGAATAAATGAATAACAGTACCTGTCAATTCTGAACCTGTCTCAGGCCGGCTGCCCCTGACATCCCTTAGCCTGTCCACCACTGCATCTTTTACACGAAGATTGGCAAACATGCTATTATTGATCGTTGGATTTTTTACATTACTGGTAATGGAAAAATATCCGGGATCCGGTAAAATATTTTCCCATGGATATTTTTTCAATTCATTATAAATATCATCCGCATTATCCGCCCTGAAAGATTTTAAACTATACAATACCTGGCTGGCACAGCGAAGATTCAGATTTAGTTTAATACAATCTTTTATAGTTCCGGTGATCTTTACACCTGTGATGAATGACTCATCAATGGAAAATCCCAAATCTTTTACTTCATTTTCCAGGTAAGGAGCAATACGTTTATGGCATGTAATAATTATTTCAGCTTTTTCTGTAAATAGATTCATAAGGCTGCAAAGGTAAATGCAATAAAACAGGGAACAGCAGAAAATTAATACAGGAAATCTTCCAAAAGAAAATGCTTCAGTGCAAAAAGCCACCGAAGCATTTAAATTTATTTTTCTAAAAAACTATGCTTTGTTTTTTAATGGCACTATCCCTGCCATTTCGCTGATCACATTCACAAGATCTGAACCTGCTGGTACTACAAATTTTGTATTTGTACTCATTGCTTTTTCTACAGCTTCCAGCTTTCTTAAAACCTGTGCATTGCCGACAAAATATTCTTCAGCTGCTTCGTTTACCATTTTGATTGCCATGGCTTCTCCTTCTGCTGCCAGAATCATTGCCTGCCTGGAACCTTCTGCTTCTTTAATCCTTGCCCTCTTTTCACCATCGGCTACTGTTTCCCTGGCCGTTGCGTAGTCTATTGCAGCAATTTTTTCATTTTCTGCTTTCACTACCTTATTCATTGTTTCCTGCACATCTGATGGTGGATCGATCTGCTTCAATTCAGTACGGATAACTTCAATGCCCCAGGTTTTGGTTTCATTGGTAAGTGTTTTATGCAATTCTGAATTTATTTTTCCTCTTTCACTATTGGCAGATTTGAGTGTCAGTGTTCCGATAATATTACGCAATGTAGTACGGGCAAGGTTAACAATCTGCCACTGGTACCTGTTAACATTGTATTGAGAACGTTTTACACTTTCTTCATCAGATATTACCCTGAAATAAACCTGTGCATCCACGGATGCATTCAGGTTATCATTGGTAATGATCTCCTGTGCTTCTGCATCCACCATTTGTTCGGTTACATTCACGATGTACATTTTATCGACGAAAGGAATAATCCAATGAAAGCCCGGATTTGCAAAACGACGGTATTTACCCAGCCGCTCAATAAGAGCCCTGTGTGTAGGCCGAACTATTTTTACACCCAGTGCAAAGAAGAATATCGCCCCAACGATAATGTAGAGAGTTGTGTTGTCCATTAGAATTTTTTTAATTAATTATAGAAAATGAGTTTGATTATTTCTGGCTGATAATGTTGTAGCTGAAATTTGCTTTTCGACAATAGCGAACCATGTATGAAGTTTATCAAATAATGCCTAAAGTTACGATTTTATTATGACAGATTTTGATAATCCTTAACTGAAACATAAGGAAAAATTCATGCTTCTTTTTAAAATGAAAATAAAATTGCAGGAGTAAATCATAATTAACACAAGTAATGTTAAATTTAATTACAGTAAATCCAGTCAGTTTTTAAAACCTTTTTATGATAAAGAATATCATTTTTGCAGTATTTATTTTTTTAAATACCAAATTAATTGCTCAGCAATCCACTATCCAGGAAAAGCTAGGCTATCAAAAAAACACAAAACTTTTGATCATTCATGCGGATGACCTGGGTGTAGCTCATTCTGAAAATGCAGCAACTATTAAAGCAATGGAAACAGCTGTCGTTAACTCCGCCAGTATTATGGTTCCCTGCCCATGGTTTACTGAAATAGCATCCTATGCCGTTGCAAATCCCAAAGCTGATTTTGGTTTACATCTTACAGTTACCAGCGAATGGAAGAATTATAAATGGGGGCCATTGTCTGACGATCAAACTGTACCTGGCCTGGTTAACAAAAACGGATTCCTGTTTTCATCAGCTGATTCAGTCTATCAAAAAGCAACTCCGGCTGAGATTGAAATTGAACTTCGTCAACAAATCAATAAAGCATTAAAATTTGGAATTGATGTTACTCATTTAGATTCACATATGGGAGTTTTATATGGTCATGCAGAATACCTGAAAGTATTGATTCGTTTAGGAAGAGAATATAAAGTTCCTGTTATGCTACCCAAATCGGTAATTCGTTCTAATATAAGAGCGGGTATTGATTCTTTTCTGACTGAAAAAGATGTATTAATTGATGCAATCTATTCTGCAGGTCCGGAAGACTTTAAAAAAGGTATGGAACAATTTTATTCCGGCATATTGAAAACCATGAATCCGGGTGTAAATATCTTTATCATTCATACAGCCTATGACGACAAAGAAATGCAGGCCATTACTATTGATCATCCGGATTGGGGTGCGGCATGGAGACAGGCTGACTTTGATTTTTTTACCGGTGAAAAAGCCAAACAATTATTGAAAGAAAACAATATTCAATTAATTACCTGGAGAGAGATCAGGGATAAACTTTTGAGATAGTTTCTATTTTTTCCCGGTAGCTGCCCAATATATACCCGCATACAAATGATTTAAAAAAGCCGGATCCCGATAAACCAAAGGCAAATGGCCCAATGCGGTATAGAATGAACGGCCTCCGTCAAATTGATGATACCAGGCAACCGGATGAATTTTTCCCATACTTGCTCCTTTTTTATTACCCCATTGCACATTTATATCATAAGTATTTTCGTCAACAGCCAATATATATTTAAGATCTGGAACTTTTTCAGGTCCAAACTCATACCATTCATCTGTCCATAATTTTTTATCTGCAAATCCCTGCAAACCGGGAAACATATTGTCCAGGACATTTAATTGTGCTGTTTGTATCAATGGATGAATATGAAACATTCTGCCAACCAGTTTGGTGTACCATTCCCAGTCATATTCCGTATCTGATGCACTATGAATACCCACAAAGCCTTTACCAGACTGAATAAACCTTTCCATTACTTTTTGCTGAGCAGAATCAAATATATCCCCGGTTGTATTTAAAAATATCACAACCTGGAATTGCTTCAGGAACTGGTCAGTAAATCCATTGGGATTTTCAAGCAATACCACTTCAAAAAAATTCCTGACAGCAAGATCCTGGATTGCCAAAACACCGGAATGTACTGATTCATGATGCCAGCCATTGGTAGTGGTTACCAATAATGCCTTGAATTGTTTTTGCTGAGCTGAAATATTGAATAAAAAAGAATAAAAGAATATAAAAAAAAGTATAAAATATTTTCTGATTTGCATGTTTTTTTTTTGAATTGAAGGGTTGAATATGAATTTTATTATTTCAATACATGGACTTAATCAAATTTTTATTTTGTAATCTTTACCGGCACGGTAGCTATATTATTATTATAATCACTTTCTGTAAGCTTTCCTTCAGGATTGATGCTAACACGTAATAAATAATTGCCGGGAGTAATTCCAGTGATATCAAGCCATTGGCAATCCAGATGACTACCATATACATCCTGCCATCCGACAGATATTCCCTGGTTGGAGCATGTGTACTTTCCTGGTCCTGCAGCGGGATCTACCCTGGAATAATCTAAGAGACAAAATGCCTGTTTGTGTCCTGTCAGAACATTTGAACTGCTATTGTTCAGTAATTCATAATTAGCAAATCCGCTTAAATGATAATGTTTGTGGCAAGAGCTTAGTTCGAAAAGTTCATTTCCAGAAGGATTGCCTAAAAACAAATCAGCATTTCCTTTATTGGCAATAGCCACATCAAAACGAAGTAACTTTCGTTTACCAGTTCCATCAACACATGATTCAGCAAATGCACAGTCACTTGCTTTGATTACTTTGTTTCTGATAATTATGCTTGATAAAAGCCGGTCAGCATCGATTACAAGATCGGGTAAGCCTGTAATTGTTTCACCTGATATAGTTTCAGTTTTTTTAGATGATGACAACTCTGTACTTTTTTGATTTCCCGTATTATCCTGTTGTTTCTGGCAAGAGTTAATGATAAAAACAACAGAAATCAGAATTACAATGAAGAGCAAAAACTTTTTCATAATAAAACCTTTTTAAATTTCATAAAAATGCACTTGTAAGAACAGTAGATTTATCAAAGGAGAATTAAAATAGAAAAGCATTTTTTGCAATTCTAAATGTACAATTATTTAACACAAATAATTGTATTTAAAGAAAATTCAATTCCATTAGCCAGGCTAGTTGCTATTACTTTCCTGAATGAAAGCAGTCCACGGCTCAATTCTTCCAGATAGCACCCACGCCGGCATCCCAGAATAGTTTATTCAATGCCGGAATGTTTTTACCCAGTATTTCATCAGCCCTTGCTTTCAGATCCATCCATTCTTTATTTAATTCCTGAAAGCGATCAAGGGAAGATTTATTGACTCTGGGAATATCACTCTCTGTCAAATTTATCAGGAACAAGTAATTGGCTGTGAACTTATTTGGAAAATTCTCTACGTCATCATATGCTTTTGATTTTCGCTGAATCATGTCTTCGTCCCAGGCTTTCATTTTCTGAACCAGTGCGTCTGCTTCTTTTTTCAGACTCTTATATTTTTCTTCTTCTGAAAGGGTGGCAAGCACAGCTGACAATTGTACTCTTTTACTATTCAGGCTATTGACCATTTTATGCATTTGGCTTAACTCATTCTCCATCCTGAGCATAAGGTTGTGATATTCTTTGTAGTCATTTTCAGTAACCTGATAAAGCGGATTTGCCAAAATGGTGGCTGTAGTTACAGTTTGTTGATCCTTTGCTTTTAATGTAATGGTATATTTTCCAGGTGATGCTTTATGACCATTGTAACTGCCTTCAATATATACTCCGGGTATTCCCGGCATACTGGCATATCGCATATTCCAGACAAAACGGTTCAGGCCTTTATTTTTAGACAATACAGGTTCAGCCCCCGGCCCTCCATCATATTTTTTATAATCAGTATCTGCTTTTGAACAGAATGTTCTTACCAGGTTTCCTTCATTATCTTTTATCTCTATTGAAATATGTGCAGAGTCACTCATTGCAGGCAGATTATAATATATCACTACTCCTGTTGCCGGATTCACACCACGATATTTAGCAGTGCCGCTAAAACCATCAGATGTTTCATCCAGTTCACTGGAACCGTTTACCATATATGTATCTTCAGGTTGATACAGTGAAAAAGTAAATGTCTCTTTTTTATATTGCCGGATCAGTCCAATATCATCCAATATCCAAAATGATCTTCCCGATGTAGCTGCTATCAGGTCACCTTTGTGTATCTTCAGATCAGTAATAGGACAAACGGGTAAATTCAATTGAAATGGAGTCCAGTCCTTTCCACCATTCCATGAAATATAAACCCCGGTTTCAGTACCTGCAAACAAGAGATCCTTTCTTATTTCATCTTCTCTAACCACCCTGGTAAAGGCCCCAACAGGAACTCCATTATTGATCTTTATCCAGGTTTTTCCATAATCAGTGGTTTTATAAATACCGGGATTATGGTCATTAAATTTATACCGTGTGGTTGCGATATATGCTGTTGCTTTGTCATGTGGTGAAATTTCAATTGCATTGATCAAACATTCCTGTAATCCGGCTGGAGTTATATTTTCCCATTTTGCACCACCGTCTTTAGTTAAGTAAACCAATCCGTCATCACTACCGGTCCAAATAAATCCTTTTTCATGTGGTGACTCAATTACATAACTCAACGTACCATAATTTTCTGCTCCCACCGCTTCGTTAGTATAGGGACCTCCGCCCTTTCCTTGTTTTTCTTTTTCATTACGGGTAAGATCAGGAGATACTTCCGTCCATGTTTTACCCATATCCCTGGTACGTAATAAATATTGAGCCCCGTGATAAAAAGTATTGGGTTCATGCTTCGACCATATGATGGGTGCATTCCAATTATACCGATACTTCATATCCTTTGCATCCCTTGCCAGGTACTGAATGGGTGCTGCCATGATATTTGTACCTGCCTTTGCTTTTGTATTCAGTACTTCAATAGTTCCCAGATAACTTCCGCCCAATACAAAATCTGGGTTATCAGGATCAAAAGCAAGGAAGGCACTTTCCCCACCGGCAGAAGCTGACCAACTGCCCGATCCGATACCTCCGCTTCCTAGTTCCCTGCTGCTGATGACAACAGAACTATTGTCCTGTTGTCCGCCATATATGCGATAAGGAAATTGATTATCCACACTGATCCTGTAAAATTGTGCAGTGGGCATATTAGATTGTGTGCTCCAAGTTTTCCCAAAATTTACACTGATAGCTGCTCCGCCATCGTTGGCAATTATCATATTTTTAGAATTAAGAGTCAAGATACAAGAAACAAGATGCAAGTTACAAAAAATTCTCAATTTACAATTTTCAATCAATTTATAATGAAACAATTCTCAAACTATTTGTATCATTCGCGTGATGCACAAGACATGCAACGCCCCAGCAT
>CAZOOT010000125.1:0-9381 GCA_964581455.1 uncultured Chitinophaga sp.
GCATTTTTAAAGGCTTTAAATAATATTTGAATAAACAGTTTGATTTTCTGGCTATGCGTAAAGATTTTTGTTGTTTATTTTGTTTTTTCTCAGCTGTTTTTTTTATAGCCGGATGCAATCAGGATGAAAAACTATTCACTCTTTTATCTCCCAAACACACTTCAATCCATTTTTCAAACAGGATTACAGAAAACGACTCTGTAAACATATTGGACAATGAATATGTATATAATGGCGGGGGAGTGGCAATTGCAGATTTTAATAATGATGGATTGCAGGATGTTTATTTTACCGGGAATATGGTTAGCAATAAACTTTATTTAAATAAAGGTGATTTCAAATTCCAGGATGTAACAGAGATCAGTAATACCACAGGGAACGGAAAATGGTGTTCCGGTGTTGCAATTGTTGACATCAATAATGATAATCTTCCTGATATATATGTATGTACTACGTTTACGGATTATGCAGATAGCAGAACTAATATTTTATATGTAAACCAGGGAAACAATAGTGACGGTATTCCTGTTTTTAAAGAAATGGCAAAAGAATACGGCATTGCAGATACAACCCACTCCACCAATGCTGCCTTTTTTGATTATGACCTGGATGGTGATCTTGATTTATATATCCTTGTAGATAAAGTGGATCCCGAAGGATTTCCCAATAAGTATCATCACAAACTGGTGGATGGAAGTTCACAAGGCACTGATCGCTTATACAGAAATGACTGGAATGATTCTTCACAACATCCTGTATTTACAAATGTATCTAAAGAGGCAGGGATACTTATCGAAGGTTTTGGACTAGGTGTTCACATAGCTGACATTAACAGGGACGGATGGCCCGATATATATGTAACCAACGATTATATCAGCAACGACCTGCTTTATATCAATAACAAAAACGGAACATTTACCAACCGGGCATCGGAATATTTTAAGCACACAAGTTTTTCTGCTATGGGAAATGATATTGCAGATATAAATAATGATGGCCTGCAGGATATCATTGCGCTGGATATGTTGCCTGAAGATAATTACAGGAAGAAAATGATGCTGAATCCCAATAATTATTCTTCTTACCAGAATACAAGGGAGTTTAAATACGAATACCAATATGTAAGGAATACGTTGCAGTTGAATATGGGGAACAGGCCCGGACCCGATTCATTGCAGCATCCGGTATTCAGCGATATTGCTTTTTTTGCCAATGTATCTTCAACTGACTGGAGCTGGGCTCCGCTTGTGGCAGATTTTGACAATGATGGTTACAAAGACATTATTGTAACCAATGGATTTCCGAGAGATGTAACTGATCATGATTTTATTGCATACAGGAATAATACAAAAAATTATGCTCATAAAAACGATTTACTAGATGCCATACCGGCAATTAAGCTTAAGAACTATGCATTCAGAAATAACGGGGATCTTAGTTTTTCAAATGTATCTGCCCAATGGGGAATAGAACTTCCCACTTTCTCCAGCGGCGCTGCAATTGCTGACCTGGATAATGATGGTGATCTCGATTACATAGTTAACAATACAAATGATTCTGCACATGTTTTCAGAAACAATCTGATAGAACAAAAAGCCGGGAAAAGCAATTTTATCAGGATACGGTTGCAGGATGATTTAAAAAATACTGAAGCTCTTGGTGCTTTTGCAGAAATCAATTACGGTCAGAATAAAAAACAGATAGTTGAACAAACACCCTACAGGGGATATTTATCCACTGCAGAACCATTCATACATTTTGGTTTGGGAGAAGACAGTATAGTAAGTGAAATAAAAATTACATGGCCGGACGGAAAAGAACAGATAATAAATGGAGTAAAGGCAAACCAGGTTTTGAAAATAAAAAAAGGAGAGAATTTGTTAATACCAGAAAAAAATAATTTTTCCGATAACACTTTTTTTGTTGAAACAACTGCTTCATTTGGTATTCAATATCAACATAAGGAAAGAGACTATATTGATTTTAATGTACAAAAATTATTGCCGCATAAATTCAGTCAGTATGGGCCGGCTATAGCAGTTGCTGATTTAAACGGAGATAGACTGGATGATGTTTTTATTGGTGGTTCATACGGGTATTCAGGAAAAATATATTTTCAAAAACCCGGAGGAACTTTCATTGAGAAAGATTTATATCCCGGTGCAGATATGAATAATAAACAAAATGAGGATGCCGGCGTTCTTTTATTTGATGCAGATAATGATGGTGATAATGATTTATATATTGCCAGCGGAGGATTTGAAAACGAAGAAGGCTCTGTGAATTACAAAGACAGGTTTTATATCAATGACGGGAAGGGAAATTTTAACCTGGATACCACGGCTTTTCCTTTTTCACTAATTAGTAAAAGCTGTGTAAAGGCTGCAGATTATGATAAGGATGGCGATCTGGATCTTTTTGTAGGAGGCAGGGTGATGCGTGGAAAATATCCTATGCCGGTTTCTTCATTCATTTTAAGAAATGACAGCGAAAAAGACAAAGTTCGTTTTACAGATGTAACTAAAGAAATAGCACCAGGTTTGCTTGATATTGGACTGGTTTGCGATATGCTGTGGACAGATTTTAACAACGATGGCTGGCAGGATATTTTACTGGCAGGTGAATGGATGCCCATCACTTTTATTAAAAATGATAAAGGAAGATTTTCACAGAAAGATCAATTCATCCATATCCCAGATTCCGAAGGCTGGTGGAACAGCCTTGCTGCAGGTGATTTTGACAATGACGGTGATATTGATTATGTAGCAGGGAATGTAGGATTAAACTCATTTTACAAAACCAGTATTGCAAACCCTGTTAAGATCTATGCAAACGATTATAACAATGATGGTGGCTATGATGCCATACCTACTTTGTTTTTACCGGACATAAATGGAAAATTAGCCGAGTTTCCTGCATACGGAAGGGATGACATGATCAAGCAAATGATCGGTTTTAAAGCCAGGTTTACACAATATCATCAGTATGCAACAGCGCCAATTTCTTCCGTGTTAAAAAAAGAAGAGATTGAAAAGTCATTAATATTAAAGGCAAACACTTTTAGCAGTTGCTATATAAAAAATATTGGTGAAGGAAAATTTGAGATATATCCTTTGCCGCTTCAGGCACAGCTTTCATCCATATTTGCCATGATAGCAGATGATGTGGATGATGACAATAACCTGGATATTATCATCTGTGGAAATGACTTTGGAACTGAAATTGGTACGGGTCGTTACAATGCATTAAATGGTTTGCTGCTGAAAGGTGATGGGAAAGGAAATTTTAAATCGTTGTCTGCGGAAGAAAGCGGATTGTATATACCCGGTGATGGGAAAGGATTGGTTTATATTAAAGCAGATGATGGTAGTCCCAAATTACTGGCTACCCAAAACCAGGGAGCACTGCTTGCCTTTTCTAAAAAAAATAAAACAAGGATAATTGATGTAAAGCCGGATGATCTCAATGCAGATTATTTATTTACGGATGGCAGCCGGCGAAAACAGGAATTCTATTTTGGGAGTTCCTTTTATTCTCAATCCGGCCGGTACATCTTTCTGGGAAATAATATTAAATCAGTTTCAATCACTAATGCTGCCGGAACAAAAAAGGGAATAAGTAATTAAACTAAATGAAAAAGAAATACGCAGCAAATTTTGACAATGACGGAGATATTGATCTGGTCTCCGTCGCTTTTTTTCCTGATTATGAAAACCATCCGGAAGAGGGTTTTATATATTGGGAAAACTCAGGAGATTACCTGTATAAAAGATATACATTTGAAGGGGTTGTTGATGGCCGTTGGTGGACGATGGATGTTGCTGATATTGATAAAGTCGGAGACCTGGATATTGTATTGGGAAATGCTTTTTTTACAATGGGAAATGTGCCGGAAAAATTGATACAGAAATGAAAGAAGCGACCCTTATCACTGGTTTTATTTGAAAATAAGTTAAATTAATTTTATAAAATTATACATACTGCTATGAAGAAAAGTGTATTATTTATTTTCATAATTATAACTGCTTTTAGTTGCAATAACAGTTCAGAAAAATCATTGCCGGAAGGGGCAACAGTTTTACATCAGAATTTAAGAAATCTCACCGATCTGATCATCTATGATATTTTTTCACCTCCCGTTGCTGCAAGAATATATACCTATGCTTCACTGGCTTCACATGAAGCTATAAGGCATGCTGATACATCGGATCCCTCAATTGTAGCCAGGTTAAAGGGATTTGAAACCATGCCAGAACCGGCTGCGAATAAAAAATATAATTATGTGCTGGCAGCTTCAGTTGCTTTTTATTCTACAGCCAGGGAAATTACTTTTTCTCAGGATACAGTAAAGAAATTTGAAGAGGAAACTTATGAACCATTTAAAAAATATTTGAGTAAGGAAGTATTCAATAATTCAGTTGAATTTGGTAAATCTATTGCCGTCCAGATTTTGAAAAGGGTGGCAACAGATAATTACAAACAGACAAGGACCATGGAAAAATATTATGGCAGTACAGATGATGGAAAATGGCAACCCACTGCACCGGATTATCTGGAAGCTGCGGAACCACACTGGCTAAAAATTAAACCACTTACCATGGATTCTGCTTCTCAGTTTGATCCGGGCCCTCCTCCGGTTTTTAGCAGAGATACGAACAGCATTTTTTATAAAATGAACAAAGAGGTGTATGATAGGACCAAGAATCTGACACAGGAGGAAAAAGATATCGCTTACTTCTGGGATGATAACCCTTTTGTATCACATCACTTCGGCCATCTCATGTTCAATACCAAAAAGCAAACCCCCGGGGGACATTGGATGGGCATTACAGCCATTGCCTGTAAAAAAACGCAAGCTGATGAAATAAAAACTGCCCGTGCCTATGCATTGGTTGCAGTTGGCCTGTTTGAAGGTTTTATTTCCTGCTGGGATACAAAATACCGGTATAAATATATCCGGCCGATAACAGTAATAAATGAATGGATCGATAAGGACTGGAATCCCTATTTACAGACACCTTCTTTTCCTGAATATACCAGTGGTCATAGCACCAATTCTTCCGCAGCAGCAACTGTGTTAACAGGATTGTTTGGTGAAAATTTTTCTTATCATGATGATGCGGACAAGGAATATATTGGAATGGAAAGAGATTTTAAATCCTTTAAAGAAGCGGCCCTGGAAGCTTCGATAAGTCGTTTTTTCGGAGGTATACATTATATGATCAGCCTTGATACAGGTGTTGCTGTAGGTGCCAGGGTTGGTGAACATGTTTTAAAAGTGGCTCATGGAAAGTAATAAGCATTTATTTTTTATGTTCGCAGCACATACCAGATTTCCTTTTGAAACTATCTTTTTTACAACTAATTATTAAAAAGCCCTAATTTCGCTCTTTAATGCAACTATCTACAAGACACCTGCTCGGCATTAAAGACCTTTCTCAAGACGATATCTCATTAATTCTTACTACGGCTGAACAATTTAAAGAAGTATTACAGCGGCCTGTAAAAAAAGTTCCTTCACTGCGGGACATAACGATCGTCAACCTTTTTTATGAAAGTTCAACCCGAACAAAATTTTCTTTTGAATTAGCTGAAAAAAGACTGAGTGCCGATGTACTGAATTTTTCGGCTTCCGGATCCTCAGTTTCAAAAGGAGAAACACTTCTGGATACCGTGAATAATATTTTATCCATGAAGGTGGATATGGTTGTAATGCGTCATAGTGCAAGCGGGGCTCCTCATTTTTTAGCCAAACATATTCCTGCTGCAATCATCAATGCAGGTGATGGGGTGAATGAACATCCCACACAGGGCCTTTTGGATGCTTATTCCATGAAAGAGAAATTTGGCAGTCTGGAGGGATTAAAAGTGGCGATCATTGGAGATATAATGCACAGCAGGGTAGCAATGAGTAATATTTTTCTTTTAAACAAAATGGGAGCAAAAGTGACCGTTTGCGGCCCTCCAACATTGATTCCAAAACATGTAAGGGAAGCTTTTAATGTAGAAGTAAATTATAATCTTAAAGAAACCCTGGAGTGGTGTGATGTTGCCAATGTGTTAAGGATTCAGTTGGAAAGGCAGAACCAGGTTTTATTTTCTTCGTTAAGGGAATACAACCTTGCTTATGGTGTAAAGAAGAATTTACTGGATAGTTTACATAAGGAAATTGTAGTGATGCATCCGGGTCCGATTAATCGTGGTGTGGAATTGGACAGCAATGTAGCAGACAGCAAGCAATCCATTATCTTGCAGCAGGTCGAGAATGGCGTAGCTGTAAGAATGGCTGTTCTTTATCTTCTTTCAAACAGAGGCACTAAATAATTAATCTAAATCTGCAATCAAATGCGAATTTGTTTATTCCCCGGCACTTTTGATCCTGTTACACTTGGGCATGTAGATATCATTAACAGGGCATTACCTTTATTTGATAAAATAATTGTAGCGGTTGGAAAAAATTCATCAAAAGCTACCATGTTTACTCCGGAAAAAAGGCTGGAATGGATACAGAAGATCTATAAGGATGTAGAAAAGGTAGAAGGTGCAGTTTATGAAGGACTCACTGTTGAATTCTGTAAAAAGATCAACGCCAGATTTATTTTGAGAGGCATCCGTTATGTCAGCGATTTTGAATATGAAAAAACAATTGCAGATGCAAATAGAACATTGGATAATAGTATTGAAACTATTTTCCTGACCGGGGAACCAAAATACACTTCAGTGGCATCAACAATAGTAAGAGATATTATACGGAATGGGGGAGATGCCAGTCCTTTCTTACCCGTTGAAGTAAGTTCTACTCTAAAATAATCTTTAGCTTTTTTAATTCCTTTTAAAAATTATGGCAATTTGGTTTGATAAAAATGTAAAGCTGGAATCATTGATACCCTTGGGAACTGTTTCAATGAGTGAGTTGCTGGGTATTGAATGGGTAGAACTAGGTGATGATTTCATAAAAGCAAAGATGCCGGTTGATGAAAGAACAAAACAACAAATGGGCCTTTTACATGGTGGTGCTTCTTGTGTATTGGCTGAAACTTTAGGGAGTGTAGCATCTTTTAATGTCATCGATAGTTCAAAATATTTCTGTGTAGGAATTGAGATCAACGCAAATCATATTAGAACCGCCAGGTCAGGTTTTGTAACAGGAACCGCAATTCCATTACATTTGGGCGGTAGCACACATGTATGGGATATCAAGATTGTAAATGAAAAAGCTGAACTGGTTTGTGTAAGCCGCCATACAGTGGCGATCATGAAACGGAAGGATCTATAGCTGATAAAAATCCGGCAGCCAGCACATCCCGAACAGAAGAGTATGTATTTTCCTGGAATTCATTTAACCGATCCTGGCCAACCCATTCAAGTTTAGTGATATCTTCTTCAGTTTGTGGTATTAATTTTTGATCAGCATTTACCCTCATCATAAACCAACTCGTTTCTTTTAGAATAAAACGGCTGCCTTCATGATAAGTATGATAAGTGGTTAGCAGGGTAGATATTAATTCAATATTCCTAAGTCCTGTTTCCTCCTCTGTTTCCCTGACGGCACAATCGGCATCAGATTCTTTTTTGTCTTGCTTTCCTTTAGGAAGATCCCATTTACCTCTCCTAAACATCATCAGCACTTCTCCCCGTTCATTTTGAACAAAACCCCCTGCTGCCCTGACCAATGTAAATTTTTTAATAAAAGCCTTCTTCAGTTCTTCAAAATCTGTATGAAAATAAATTCCAAAATGTACATGGGGCTGCTGCATTTCATGAATCATGCTTTTTACCGCATGTGAATTAAGTTCATCAATGAAAACTGCATCATCATGGTGCAGGTAGGGTTGCAGGCTGGGTTCTATATCGTCACATAGAAATAATGGCTTGTCGTCAAAATATATTTTTATGTACATAAAATGAAAGTCACAAGAAACCCATAATTTGTTCACAGTCGTCAATCACTCTGGTTTTTCAATGTTCTCGTATAACTTTAAAATTCTGAAACATTTTTGAACTTTCAATGCTTGTTACTTGTCCCTTGTACCTTGTACCTTTGCCACATGACCGATGCCAAAGCTGTTGCAGAAAAGCTCCTTCAAGTTAATGCAGTAAAATTAAACCCGGAAAACCCTTTTACCTGGGCCAGTGGCTGGAAAAGCCCCATATACTGTGATAATCGCAAAGTGCTTTCATTCCCATTTACAAGAGATTTTATTAAATCCGAGTTATGTAATGTTGTTTTTGAAAATTTTCCGGAAACTGAAGTTGTAGCTGGTGTTGCAACTGCAGGAATAGCCTGGGGAGCCATGACAGCTGACCAATTAAAGCTTCCTTACCTGTATGTAAGGCCAAAGCCCAAAGAACATGGACTTGGCAACCAAATAGAGGGTTATTATGAACCCGGACAAAAAATAGTAGTGATCGAGGATCTTGTTTCCACTGGCAAAAGCAGTCTGCAAGTGGTGGATGTACTAAGAGAATCCGGATTGGAAATAATCGGTATGGTCTCCATTTTCACCTATGGATTTTCAATTTCAACAGAAATGTTTGCGAAAGCAGGTATCAGGTATCAATCGCTTACAGACTATCCAACTTTAATACAATTAGCTATTGAAAAAGGTATTATTAAAAAAGATCAGGCAGAAGTTTTGTTAAAATGGCGCAATGACCCTGCCGGCTGGAGCGGGGTTTAGTAAATTGCAGATAAATCCTGATTTATGAAAAGAATCTTTATTTCTCTTACAGCTTGTTTAGTTTTCTCGTATTCTTCATCAGCACAGGTAAAACCAGTTATTACTGCCAAGATCAGTACCCCTACAATTGGCTGTGAAGATTGTAAAAACAGGCTGGAAGCCTATTTGAAAAGATATGATGGAGTAACCTATGTACTCGTCAACTGGCGCAGGAAAGAGGTAACCGTAAAGTATGTAACTGACCGGATAAATATAGAAGAAATAAAAACGGCTATTGCAAATACAGGATATGATGCAGATGATATCCCGGCAACAGAAGATGCCTATAAAAGGTTGCCGAGAACCTGCAAAAAACCTGAGGATGGGGGACCTGATAAAGCGCCGAATATTCATGCTCCGCCTCCTGTAAAACCGCAATAATTTTTTAATATGAAGCCCCATAACGGGGCTTTTTCATTTCCCCAGGATTTTCATTTCCAAAAGCACAGCTGTTTAAAAACGGCATGAATTTCATTTAGCCTACGTCAACCTTTATTCAGATTATTTATCCATTATATAGTCTTTTCTGATTTTCTATTTTCAAACTAATATTTTTACTATTCTGAATTATTTGAAAATTTTAAATTGGCCAATATAAATGGTAGTTAATTATTTAATATAAATTTGAAAATCAACATATAAAATGAAATAGTGCATATTT
>CAZOOT010000126.1:0-9346 GCA_964581455.1 uncultured Chitinophaga sp.
ACTGTAGGAGTAATGCCCCAAACGGGATAATCTTTTTTTAATTCCCTGAATGGCGCGTCTATAATTTTTACAGAACCATCAGTCGTTGGTAGCTTAACAAAAACTCCAGACCCTGCATTGGCCCAGATTCTTCCCCGGTAATCCGGTTCATGAAAGGCTGTTCCTATACCATTGTTGACAAACGATTTACTCCAAAGAGCATTTTTATCCTGAACAAACCTTTTTTGATTTTTATCAAAAACAAAAACGGAATCTTTTTCAGAATAGTAATATGATTTTCCGTTGTATTCCAACATGAAAATCGGTCTTCCCGGCAAGCCATGAGAAGTATTATACACAACAATCGGCGCTTTATCCAATGAGTTTAAAACGCCATTCTCATAGAGTTTTAATAATCTCACTTCTCCGGGATTTTCTCCCGGTATCCACAGATTCCCTTCTTCAGTTTCAATATTAACTGTGTTGCTGATGAAGATATTTGGACCAAATGACTGAATGGAATATGTACCTGATAATGGATTGTATTTTACAATGGCCATACCGCTTCTCAACGAACAATAAAAAAGAGTAGAATCTTTTTTTGAGCGTTGGAAACCATTCATGTTAAAATCATAGTTAACGCTGCTAATCACTGGCGAAATTCTTCCTCCTTTTATTTTTTGCAAACCGTTTTCAGCAGCGGCTACCAGGAGATCATTTCCGTTTTGGATAAAATTTCCGATTTGACCCGAACTGCCCGGAACTTTTAGAAACATGTTGTTCTGTTTATTCAACATATAAATTCCGGTATTGGTGCCCGCATAGATCGTATCATGGATAACACCAATATTAAAAACGGCTTTGCCCGGCAAACCCATCTTTTCGTTATAATAGGTGAGGGAAGAATGCAAGTCAAATTTTGCGATGCCATTAAAAAGCGGAATCCAAAGAATGCCGCGGCTATCTTCAAATACATAATCTGCGGCATTGTCCATGAGTCCGACAGTTTTATCTATTACCTGCATCAGTTTTCCCTGCTTGTCAATAATAACAATGCCATCATTGAAATTGTTGAAAGCAAAATTTCCATTACTTAATACAATACCGCCATAAAGACTTTTGTTAACTAAATATGAATCTGCTTCTGTTTTAAAAGGTGTAAAATCTACTCCATCATAAATAAATAAACCCTGGGTTCTGGTGCCAATAAGCATCCTTTCATTATCGTAAGGGATATAAGCATAGATTCTTTCATTGGCAAATTTTTCACCATTTGGAACCACATGTAAGCTGTCTCCTTTTAATATGGTGAGTCCACGGCCCCAGATACGGACATAATATTGATTATTGACAACATCTCCTACATGAAATCCTTCTTTACTCTCATATATTTTCATGGAAGTGCCATTCCAGCGGAACATTTTATTGGTAGTTCTAAAAAAGATATCTCCGTTGAAATTCTGGGTCTCCCAAACCTCATTGAATTTTCTGTGGTTTTCCGGCAGTTTATTTTTTAATGAAATAAATTCCAACTTTCCTTTTTTACCCTGTCCGATATACCCGATATCACCGTTGGTGCCCACATATATTTTTCCGTCATTACCTTTTACCAGGCTTCTTGTTTCTGCAATGCCGGGTGGCACTATTGTTTCCCATTGTTGTCCGTCATAAACCAATACACCCTGGCCATTGGCAAAATACATGATACCTTTATCATCTTCCGCTGCCCACCAGTTTACACCGCCGGCATTATAATCCTGGTACCGGTAATTGGCAATAAAAGGCAGGCCTTTGTTTTCCTGGGCATTTACTGTTGCCGGCAAAAGCATTACAGTAAAACCTGTTATTAATAAAATAAAGATGGGTATGCAAAAAAGCCCGGCAATGGCTTTGAATTTCTTCATAACGTTAGTGTTAATAATTTTAGTGGCTTTTCAACTAAGGACCGATCGTGTGAGTTTCATAAGGACAGTGAATCTCAACTGTTTCCTGTGAATTATTAGTTTCTAAATGTAGGAAGAAATTTCGGTTTGCTGTAATCAAAAAACAATTCCGGTATACATTATTATAAAATAAAGTTTTGAAACCTGATATCAGCTTAATGAAATAGTTAAAAAGCCTGTAAATAGGAAAAGTTTGCTTTAATACAGCTAACAGTATGGGGTGGGCTAAATGAACGAATTTTTTAAAACCAATCTGTAAAATAAAAATCAGATCAATCAGCTCTAAATTATTGTACATTTAGAAATCAGTTTTAACGCCTTTAAATGAAATGATTTACTTATGAAAAAAAATAAAAACTATAATCGAAGGGAATTTATAGGTACGGCTACTGCGGCATCTCTTGCATTTACAATAATTCCAAGAAATGTTTTGGGTGGCCGTGGTTTCATTGCACCAAGTGACAAAATAAATATTGCCTATATAGGATGCGGCACACAGGGCCTGCGGGAAATGTGTGATCTGATTACTAATCCTGAATTACAGATCGTTTCCGTTTGTGATCCGAATAAATTAAGTACCAATTATCTTGATTGGTCGCCAAATGGAATTCGTGACGGCATCAGGAAAGTGCTGGCAAATCCTGATTGGGGTGAAAATTATTCCGGCATTCCCGGTGGCCGTGATATCGGGAAGGAACTGGTAGATACTTATTATAGTAAAAATGCCGCCGGTTCTTATAAAGCCTGTTCTTCCTATATTGATTTCAGGGAATTATTGGAGAAAGAAAAAGGAATAGATGCAGTAAAAATTATGACACCAGATCATTTACATGGATATATTTCTGTAGAGGCGATGAAAAAAGGAAAGCATGTAGTTATACATAAACCGATTGCCAACAGGATGCATGAAGCAAGACTGGTTATTGAAACTGCCAGGAAATCGGGTGTAAGCACTCATTTACTTGCCTGGAGTAAACGCAGCGGAAATGCTTTGGTAAAAAAATGGATTAATGAAGGACAGATCGGCAACCTGAAGGAAATTCATAACTGGAGTAACAGACCGGTATGGCCACAATGGACAGCCAATCCAAAAGAAACTGTTCCTGTTCCGGAAGGTTTTAACTGGGATCTCTGGTTGGGAGTAGTACCTGACCGGCCCTATCATCCCAATTATACACATAATGTTTTTCGTGGGTGGTATGATTTCGGAGGTGGCGCCATTGCCGATATGGGGCACTATAGTTTATGGCCAATGTTTCTTGAGATGGGAATCGATACTGCTCCTGATTCGGCAGAAGCATTTGGCACTACAACAAGGGTTATAGAGGGGAATGTTTGCAAGCCGCATGTCAATGATGTTGCATTTCCGGTGTCAAGTATTGTCCGGTTTAAATTTCCAAAACAAAAAACATTACCGGCTTTTGATTTGTACTGGTATGATGGTGGTATGAAGCCCAATACTCCGGATGAAATAGAAAACGGATCCCTGAGTGCTGAGGGGATGATGTTTGTTGGCGATAAGGGAAAAATTGTTGCTGGCTTCCGCACAGAAAATCCAAGACTATTACCGGACAGCAAAATGAAAACATATAAGGAAGGCAAAGAACCTTACAAGGAAATAATAGAGGGGGGAGAGCAGTATTGGATCAATGCCTTTAAAAATAAATCACAGTCACCCGGTAGTTTTTTACATGCATCCGCTGTTACAGAAACTATTTTGTTAGGTGCAGTTGCGTTGCAGGCCAGAAAGAAAGTGTTGTATGATGCTCAAAATATGAAAATAGTCAATGATGAGAATGCAAATAAGTTTTTGTACAGGCAATATCGGACAGGGTGGGAGATGTGAGTAATGAGTGATGAGTAATCAGTGATGAGTGTGTTCGAAGTTTGATTTGATGTTTATTTTGACAAAAAGGAATCATTAATCAAAAAATTAATTTTATGTTTTTAAATCTTAAACACACTAAGCTTGAAATTTTTCAGATAACCAAAACCTTCACCCTGGAGTGTTATAAGGCATCTAAGTTATTGCCATCAGACGAAAAGTATGCAATGGTTCAACAAATCAGGCGGGCTGCTTTATCAGTTCATCTGAACGTAGCTGAAGGTTGCTCAAGAAAATCAGAAGCTGAAAGAAAACGATTTTTCGAAATTGCTCGAGGTTCATTAATTGAGGTTGATACAGCATTTGATATTGCCGTTCATCTTCAATATTGTCTCGAAGAGAATTTGAAAATTCTGGGAGAGAAAATAATAAGTGCTTACAAACAGCTATCAGGTCTAATTGGCTAAGGCACTCATCACTGATTACTCATTACTCATAAATCTGAATTATGAACAGAAGAAATTTTTTAGAAAGCACTTTAACGATCGGGGCAGCAGGATTGGTTGCTCCTTCCATACTAAATAATGACTTTATGGACTTAAAAAAATCTGAAGTAAAGGATGATATCTCCATTGCCCAATGGGCATTGGTAGATGAAATCAGAGCAGGCAAATGGAAGAACCTGGATTTTCCACGTATAGCAAGAGAGGATTTTGGCGTCAATGGAATTGAATTTGTTAATACACTCTTTGAAGTGCCGACAGAGGGTTATTTAAAAAAGCTAAAGAAAAATGCTACGGATCATGGTGTAACCATGGTATTAATTATGTGTGATGATGAGGGTGACGGCGCTGCCAATACCAAAGAAGGGCAAAAGCAATTTGCCATCAATCATTATAAATGGATAGATATTGCACATTATCTCGGTTGTCATGCCATACGTACCAATTGCCGCGGCCCTGAAAATGCAGATAAAAAAGAAGCATTGAAATGGTCAGCTGATGCATACAATCAGCTGCTCGAATATGCAAAGCCAGCCAACATAAGTATTGTAATCGAAAATCATGGTGGAGTATCCAACGATGCAGACTGGATGGTAGACTTGATGAAGAAAGTGAAGAACCCACTTTTTGGAACATACCCTGATTGGAGGAGACCATCACCTGAGTTTGATAATTATGTTTACCTGCAAAAAACTTTGCCTTATGCAAAAGGAATGAGTTACCGTAATCAACCCACAGAAGAACTGACTGCCAAGATGATTCAGTTAAGTAAAGATGGCGGTTATAAAGGATGGTATGGAATTGAATCAAGCGGGAGGGAAGAGATCAAAAAAGGGATTGAGTTGCTGAAGAAGTATTTATTGAATCAGTGATTATACCGGAATACTCTCCCATAATTTTTTCACATTATCCAATAACTTCTGATATCGTTCATCATGTCTGTAGGGTTTAAAAGCTGTTTCATGCCCGGCAAGAAAAGGATAATTCCAGAATTGTTTTGCTACCGCATTTTCCAGCCAAAAAAATGCTTCATCTTTTAAGCCAGCTATTGCACATAATGAACCGATGATATGTGAGTATTGGCAATCTTTTTGGGCATTGTATTGTATTGATGGTATCCACTGAAGAAGAATATCTTTTTGTTTTAATATCGCTGGCTTGAACATTAATGCTGATTCCTGTATCATGCCTTTTGCTTTCGGATCAAGGTTTTTTTCAATAAAGTCAATGGCTTCATCAGACTGGCCATTATAAACTAAGACCTGCGGAATAAATAGCTGGTAAAATGGATTCTCAGGTTCCATTTTATATGCTCTTTCAATAGGCTCTAAAGCTGATTCAAATTTTCCGGAATAAAAAGAATTTAAACCCGGAACAGCATGGCTTATTGGATTCAAAGGATCCAATGCCATCAGTTTTGGAGGTATTTCTTCGGCCTTTGAAAATTTTCCAAGCATCATATATACCAGACTGCTCCACATTAAAGGATCAAAATCATTCGGATTAATGTCAAGCATTATATTCAGATGATTCAATCCATCCAGTAACTGACCCTGACCGGATATTTTAAGATTTGCCAGCACCAGGTGAGCTACTGGAGAATTGGGATCAAGTGAAAACGATTTGTTTGCATATTCTTCAGCTTTCTGATAATTTACATCTGCATTTATGCCAATATTTGCATAATTCCAGCATACATATCCCATAGCGCCATATAAAACAGCATTTTCTCCTATTATATCAATGGCATCTTCAATGTATTTTTTTGCTTTGTCAAATGAGGTTTCATTCCACTTGTTCAATTCACGTCTTGCACGCAGATAGCAATCATAGGCATGAATGTTATCAATGCGGCGTTCCGACATTTTTTTATTCTCTTTTGCCGTTAGTTTTACTTTTAGCGCATCAACAATTGCTCTTGAGACTTTTTCCTGTATATCAAACACATCATCCAGTGTGCCGTTATATTTTTCTGCCCACACATGCACATCATTGCCGGCATCAATTAACTGTGCAGTGATACGAAGATTATTTCCTGCTTTTCTTACACTACCTTCCAGTACATAATGAACATTCAGTTCTGCAGCAATATCTTTTATTTTTTTATTGGTGTTTTTGAAAGTCATTACAGAACTGCGGGATATAACCAGCAGTTCATGAAGGTGCGAAAGATCGGTGATGATCTCTTCGGTAATGCCATCACTGAAATATTCCTGCTCCGGGTCACTGCTCATGTTGGCAAAGGGAAGAACAGCAATACTGTTTTTAAGAACAGTGTTCATTGTTTTATTAACAGCTTCATCTAAGTTACCGGCTTTAAGAATTACTTCAAAAATCTTTAAAGGCTCTTTTACATTCTTTAATGTTTCTTCTTTTACAAATTTTGTAAGAATATCTTTTTTATTGGAAACATTATGATGTACCGATTCGGAAATATAAACGCAACCGGGTTTTGCAATAGCCTGTATTCTTGAAGCTATATTTACCCCATCACCAAACACATCATCATTTTCAAAAACAACTTCTCCCAAATGAATACCGATGCGTAGTTGAAAATCTTTTGCGGCATTACAATTTTCCTGAATTTTTATGGCAGCATTCACCGCATCAGAAACAGTATTGAAACTTGCCATTACTCCATCGCCCAATTCTTTTATCCATCTTCCATTGAATTGTTCAATGATGGGTTTTTGTAATTCCCTGTTCTTTTTTAATAATTCAAATGCTTTTTGTTCATCATTTCCCATTAATGCCGTGTATCCGACAATATCGGTGAACATGATGGCGGCGAGTTGGCGGGATTGTGACATCACTAAGCAATTTTATTTTCTTATATAAGTACTGATGGATTCCTAATATAACTTTTTGCTTAACAGAATCATATCTTCCTTTTTCAACTTTTCAATGATTTCACCAAATTTTTCATGGAAAAACTGAATCAGTTCTTTTTTTGAAGCATTACCCATCTTTACCAAAATAAGTTTATACGGCTCATTCCTGATCATAAAACTGTCAAAGAAATCGCTGTCTTTTATAATCAGAATTCTTTGTTCATTAACTGAAATAGTGTTGATTACTTTGTCTGGGGTATTATTTCCCATATCCAGATCTATTGTATGGATACAATCATATCCTTTATCAATAAAGAGTTGCCGGAGAGTTGGTGGTAATTGCGCATCTAATAGAAACTTCATGCTGCTTTTATTTCGGCATATTTATGTTTCATGTTTAAAACAGCAAATTGTAGGCAAGCCTGAATATCTTCTTTCTCCAGGTCAGGAAATTCAGTCAATAAGCCTTCAATAGTGTCGCCGCCTGCGAGGTACTCCAGCAAGCCTTCAACTGTATAACGCATATTACGTATAGTAGGTTTGCCGTGAGCTATTTCAGGGTTGATGGTTATCCTGTTTAATAATGAGTCAGACATAAGGAATAATTGAATACTAAAGTTACAAATTAATAATTACAAGCTGTAGTTCAGTTAACAGGATAGTTTTTGTAATTCTCTAAACTTTTTTAAGTAAATCAAATGCTTTTTGCTCATCATTGCCCATTAATTCCGTGTACCCGACAATGTCGGTAAACATAATGGCAGCGAGCTGGCGGGTGGAAGACATATGATGATTGTGTAAAATTGAAGGTAAAGAAAAACTGAATTAATCTATTGGCAAGTTCATCTTCTTCAGAAAAGCATTATATCGTGGATCCTGCTTCAGATTTATTAGCAGCAAATTATTTTCTTCCCGTCGGAATCACCGCAGGGACCCGGAAGTAAATTACTGGCAGTAACAAGATATTAGTTAATTCAAAATCAGACAAAATTTTTCTCCCAGCACCCAGAGCTAATAATTTGGATACCGGAAAACAATGCTGCGTTTTTCCCCGCAAAAGCAACGCCTTTTATCATGAACCAGCTTATGAACCCGGGCCGTTCTGGACTTTATCGCCGCCTGGTATTATTTTGTTCAATATAAAATAGACCGGGCAAAATTTTGTTACGAGGCTTAATATCTGCAGGACAGCTACGGCTCCGGCCACATAGATCCATTGAATGTTCACTGTCAGTGCAAGAATAACACTGGCCAGGTACAATGCACCTACTATGAAATCGTGCAACCTGACTTTGGTAAGTGTGGGGTTCTGATTGTTCATGTTGGTTTTGTTTTAGTATTATTAATGATGAAAATATAACTACTCTAAGATTAGTAATTTTAAAGTTAGCAAAATTTTTTTCACTTAATCAAGTTACTTCGATTATTCATCAAATATCAAATTCATTTTTTTCAAAAACGCCTTATATCGTGGATCTTTTTTCAAATTATTTAATAGTGGGTCGCCTTTAAAAAAAACAAGCCAGCCGTCTTTTTTGCGATAAGCATTTTCCAACCATAAAAAAGCTTTATCTGATTCTCCCCGGTAAGCATACAGTTCAGCCAAAAGATAATTCCAGTCATTTTGAAATCGCTCAGTGAAATCTTTTAATGCTTCATCCGCTTCTTTGTTTTTTCCTGTAGCATGATAGGCAAGGGCCATTCCAAAAGTCCGGAACACTTCAATATTTTCCTGCTGCATTTCCTTCAAAGCCATTTCCGGTTTTCCCAACAATAAGTAATTCCTGCCCAGATACAAGTGACCCCTTTGAAACTGCGGATCTAATTCAAGTGCTTTTTTAAAATAGGGTATGGCTTCAGCGGGGCGACCGCCATGTGTCAATATATTGCCAAGATTTAAATGACTGATCGGCCTGAGCGGATCAAACTCAATACTTTTTTTCATTATACGGATAGCGTCTTTCCAACGGCCAATGGCAAAATACAGGCCACCCCCAAGGCTATATAATACGTCGGAATTTTCAGGTTCGAGGCTTAATGCTTTTTTATAGTTTTCTTCTGCAGCCTTCCAATCGAAATCCTGGTACAATCTCAAATCGCCCAATTCAATATAACCTATTGCAAGATTTTTATTAAGCGCTATTGACTTCAGGGCAGCATTTCTTGCTTTTTCACGACCTGAAGGGCGGTCAATATAATTTTGCCATGCCTGTCTTGATATTGCATTGGCGAGTTTTCCCCAGGCAAGAGCATCGGTGGAATCTA
>CAZOOT010000127.1:0-9080 GCA_964581455.1 uncultured Chitinophaga sp.
TTACCTGGCCACGAAAAACAACACGTTCTAATTCACGGTTTTTAAAATAAATATCCATGAGATCACTATTGGATTGGTTAATACCTGTAAATGCACTGTCTTCGTCCTGTATAAAATAAATACTTTCAGCACGTCCATTGGCTCTTACAGAATCTATACTGCCTTCCACAAAATATGCATCCATGCGGGCAGATCTTACCTGGTTAAAAATGTCAACCCTTACAAGGCTGGCAATAAAGCTGTTTCTCAAAATCTCCATTTTGTCAGCTTTTTTATTTTTAGTGTAGAGTAAGATAGTATCGCCTGTAATCTGGCTTTCTTTTGACCAAACTACCGGATTATTATACAAGCGGAAAACAGAATCTTTAAAAGAATAAAACAAACTATCACAAACGGCTTGCAATGAGTCACTATAGATCCGCACATTTCTAAAAGCTTCAAAATAGCGGTTGGTGCTATCTTTTGCATTGAATTCTATAATATTTTCATTATTTAAACCTGATTGTTTTTTAGAGTTTAATGTGTCGGCAGTAGATAAATTTGTTGTATCTGTTTTTCTTGAATCAAATTTATTTACATCCTTGGGTAAATTAGTTGTAGTTACAGTATCTCTATTTTTATTTGGCATTGCTAATTGGTTCAAACTTTTATCCCGGTTTGAAGTTTGTTTAGCACTGTCGTTTTTAATCAAATCGTCAGATATTATTTCCTGCAAAACTTCTTTTTTCGCTAAACTATCATTTCCTTTTTTTGACATAACAGGAGTAGATGGAGGCTGGTTAAGTTCATCAGGTTTTTTATTGGGATCTATTGTTTTTGAATCATTTTTTTTTGTATCCCTGAATACATTATTTGTAATTGCAGTATCTGTATTTTTATTCGAAATTGCTGTTTGTATCAAATTTTGATCCCGGTTAGGAGTTTGGATAGTACTGTCGTTAATATTCAATCCCTCTGGTATAGTATCCTGTAAAAATTCTTTTTTCGCTAAACTATCATTTCCTTTTTTTGACATATCAGGAGTAGATGGCGGCAGGTTAAGTTCATCAGGTTTATTATTGGTATCATTTGTTTTGTTTTCAGTATCCGGATTCTTTTCAGTATTTATTTCTTTTGCAGAATCTCTTTTACTATAGAGGTCTGAAAGTTTTGCAGAAAAAAGAGTGTCTGCAGCAATAAATATGGAATCATTATCCTGTTTAATGATCATTAGGGGTTTCTTGGTTGCAAGAAAAGATTCTGTTTTATTATTAAAGAAGATCTCATCGGCAAGAACTGTTCTGTTGGATGCAGTATCAATTAATATTGCCCTGCCAATAATTTGTGTGATACCACTCGCATCATCACTATACATCCTTTCTCCTGTAGCCTGGATAGCGCCATCCTGAACAACTGGCCTTTTACCAAACTCTGCAATTCCTGTTTGCTGATTATAATAACCATCCCTTGTTCTTATTGTTCTGTTGCTACTGTCTTTAATATATGTTTCTGCTATGAAACGGGCTGTTTCAAATTCTGTATTATATAATAAAGAGTCTGATTCCAGCTCATATTTAGGATCTTTTAGCTTAACATTTTTTTTAAAATAAACATCTTTGATGTCGGCATAATAGTAGCCTTCTTCGCTGGTAAGTATTGTGTTTTTGCTTACTACTTTTCCTCCTTTTTTATAGATGCCTACTTTTGTGTTTACATCATATTCCAGATTTTTTGTTGTCAACACACCTTTGCCATCCGTTAGTTTTACGTTATTAGTAAGATAGGCGATACGTTTATCAGTTAAATATCTCAAATGATCAGAATAAACATCGGTTGTATCAGAATCATTGATATGCACATTCCCAAATGCCTCAAAAAGGTTTAATCGTTTTGTGATCACACAACTATCGCAGGAAAAAATAGTATTACCTTGTTTTAACCTTACATTTCCTGCAAGGATCTGAATTTCTGTAATAGAATCAATTTTCCTGTATTCAAGTTTTCTGACTCCGGGGAGAATTTCAATTAGTGTAACTGTATCCTGTGGAGTAAATGTTTTAGTAGTTGGAAATTCCTGGCATAAAGTTATTATGGGGCTTAGAAAAAGTAAGCCGGCAAAAAAAGAGATAAGATTTTTTCTAGAAATCATTAGTTTTTGACCTGGGGAACCGAGTCTTTATTGGAAGGCGAAGTTAAAGGTCCAGTTTTATCCTTCCTGTTAAATATTATATTGCCAGTATATCTTTTGGGATGTATCCTGAGATCGTCAAAAAGTATTTCTGCACTTAATAACACTTCATTTAGTTTGTCGTAGAGTTTTCTGTCATTCATTAATAACCCAAGAGTCCCATCATTACTGTTTACTTTGGTCATCATTTTTCTTAATTCAGCAATTGCCGATTGAAGGGAATCAATACCGGGTTGCACTTCAAGAGCTGAAAATTTATCGGCTGTCTTTTTTATGCTGCTAATAGTTGCTGTAATGCTGTCATTATTTTTCTTTAAGTTATTAGTTATAGAGGCAACATTTTGAAGTGATCCGGCAAGCGGACCGGATTCCGTATTCATCAATGTCTTCATGGATGTTGTTGCATCTTTCAGATTTCTGATGATATCCTGGATATTTCCCTTGGTGTCCGCTTCAAATAGATTGTTTACACCACTTAATACCAACTTTAAAGAATCTATCGCTTCTCTGATCTTTCTTAGCGTTGGATTAATTTGTGCCTTAACATCACCCAATAATGAAGAGGTCCGGTCAGTAACCAGTGTGTCATTATCTTTCAGAAATACTTTTGAATCTCCTTTGATAATGTCAATATAAGCACCACCTAACAATTCCGATTCTATGGTTGCAATAGAATTTTCAGGAATATTCACATCCCTTTTTAATGTAATGGTAACGATGATGCCACTAAGATCTTTATCTATCTCTGTATAATTATATACTGAACCAATTGGCAGACCATTAATTTTTACTTCATTCGATTTTTTTAAACTACCCAGGTCTGAAAAAACAGCATAAAGATGTTTCTCCTTACTCAGTATGTTTTTCCCTTTTAGAAAATTAAATCCTATTATTAAGAGAGTAAGGGCTACTATAGTCAAGATGCCTACTTTGGTTTCATTGCTGATCTTCATTAATTAAAGTTTTTACTGGCGGTTACCGGCTGCCAAATTAATAAAATTATTCTAGCTCCGTTCATGGATTTCAAAAACCGGTAAATTCAAGTTGACCAATTGCCTATACCAGAATGATCATTTTTTTGTTTTAGCTGGATTATTGCGGTTTATCATTGCCGGATCTGTTTTGGTATTCTTTGTATCCGGTATTTTATTTCCGGCATCATTATTTGCATGTTGCCTGTCCACGATGGCAATATATTTTTTAAGTGCATCTAATATGTTTTGTACTATTTCGGCCTGTCCGGTATTACTGTTCATATATTCCTCTTCTTCCTTATTGCTGATAAATCCTGTTTCTACCAAAACACTTGGCATTCCGGTAGCATGCAGTACCCAAATTCCTACATCATTTCTTTGTTTAACTCCCCGGCTTATCCTGCCTTGTTTTACAAACTCTGCTTCTATCAGGTTTGCAAACTGAAGGCTATTATTAAAAAATTTCTTAGCATAAAGAAGCTGGAAAGCTTTCATTACCGGGTCATTTATTTCAGGTATGACGATTGTAGAATCATTTTCTCCAAACTCATCATCCAATTTGATCATAGTAGTTTTATGACCACTTTCATCGGCTGCCCAAATATATGTTTCTGTGCCTTTGGCCGGGTTAGGAGAATAGGTTGTTTTGTATGCCTGCACTTTTCTTCTTTTGGATCCTTTGCCTACATATCTGTATCCATTAGGAACACGATGTGCTATTTTCCTGGCTGAATTTGCATGAATGGCTACAAAAAGATCAGCGCCGGATTGATTGGCAAATTCAGCTCTGTAACGAAGTCCCTGGTTCAGATCTGGTTTGTTACCGGGTATTATATCAGTTTTGCGGGTAAATAAAACTTCAACTCCGGGCAATTGTTGTTCAATCGCTTTTCCCAGTTTCAGACCGATTTCTAAACAGATCTGTGCTTCAGTAGAAATTGATCCTCTTGCTCCCTGGTCCTTTCCACCATGACCCGGATCAATGATAATCGTCTTAAAAGGTTTTTTTTGTTTTACAGGAATAGTAAAAGAATACGAGATAGGAATCAGGGTAGCTAAAAGGACAATAATAAAAACTCGTTTTGTCATATTGGATATTAATTTTTAGGGTTTGTTATTAATCTTCACAAAACCTTTAAGTTCGAATGAATTACATTTGCTCCTTACGCTATGAAGCGACTCCACAAATTTAGATTAAAATACCTGTTTACCAGCGTACTGACTGCATTCTTATTTTTTACACTAACGTGGAAAAGTGCGGGTAACCATTCGCATTCAGATAACTTTTACACCTCTTTAACAACCTTTAGGGACACAATTCCTCAAAATCCAAAAAAAGATAGCCTTCTGAAAAAGAGGTTAAGTGATTCCCTTAATAATAATCTCAATATAAAATCTGATTCATTAAAAGCAAGATTTGCACCCGATACTTCCGGATTAATTATCAAAACGGATACTTTTTCACTCAAGATGTCTAAAGATTCTCTGGATGCACCTGTCACTTATGAAGCAGAAGATTCTGTTGTAGTTTTAGCAAAGGAAAAAAAGGTAATCCTTTATGGAAAAACAAAAACAAATTATAAGGAAATTGAATTAATTGCTCCGCAAACTGAATTGGATCAAGCCACACAGATATTGACTGCTGTAAATAAAAAAGACAGCCTGGGAGTGGTAGTTGAGAGAGCAAATTTTAAAGAAGGGGATAATAATTTTTCAAGCGATACAATCAGGTATAATTTCAAAACACAAAGAGGGTTAACCAAAAACACACATACTTTACAAGGGGAAATTCACCTTTTGGGGGAAAGAGTAAAAAGAATCGGTAATACTATCTATGCACATAATGGCGTACTGACAACATGTGCTTTGGATGAGCCGCATTTTGGATTCCGTTACGATAAAATCAAAATTAATAATGGCCGTGTTGCAATTACCGGTCCGATACATCCTGAGTTTGAAAAAGTACCCATCCCAATTTATCTGCCTTTCGGATTTTTTCCAATGAAACAAGGCAATCATTCAGGATTATTACCGCCTGAGTTTTCTGCCAATGAAGATTTTGGTTTGGGTCTGGAAGGGCTGGGTTATTACAAAGTTTTAAACCCATATTTTGACCTGACAGTAAGAGGAAATATTTATTCTTACGGAGGCTGGTCTGCGAATATCACACCTACTTACCGTAAAAGATACAGGTATAATGGTCAAATGAATTTAAGCATACAAAACACAAAAATTAATTTTAAAGGAGATCCTGACTATATCAATAACAGAAGTTTCAATGTTTCCTGGAGCCATTCGGTTGATAGCAGAGCAAGGCCGGGAACAAGTTTTTCTGCAAATGTGAATGCCGGATCTACTAAATACAATGAATTTATTCCAAATAATGTAAACCGGAATTTCCAAAACCAATTAGGATCTTCAATAACATACGGACGGGCTTTTAAAAATTCCAATTTAACCATCAGTGCCAATCATAACCAGAACAATGCACTTCGTTTAATCAGTCTGAATTTACCTGACATTGGCTATACAGTAAATACATTATATCCTTTTCAGGGATCTGAAATTATTGGAACACCAAAATGGTATGAAAAACTTGGTGTAGCGTATAATGGAACTTTTAAAAGCCAGGTGTCATTTTATGACACAGCTTTTCAATTCAAACAACTTATTGATACGTTACAATGGGGAGCACAACATAATTTTCCTATCACTTTATCCCTGCCACCAATTTTGGGTGGCAAATTCATGATCGCTCCGGGTTTATCTTACCAAAACAAAATGATAGCACAGAAATTCAGAAGGACATGGAATCCTGTATTGAATAAAGTAGATACTTCTATTACAAAAGGAGTTTTTATGGATCATAATGCTTCCTTCAGTTTAGGTATCAATACAGCATTATTTGGTACATTCCAGTTTAAGAATTCAAATATTGTTGCTATCCGGCATGTCGTCAGACCGAATTTAAGTTTTTCATATTCTCCATCATTTTCAAAGAGTCATTTTTACGAAACAAAAGTAGATACATCAGGAAGGACTTTCCGATTCTCAGAATTTGAAGGAAGTCTTTATGGTTTTTATGGAGAACAGAATTTTGGAGGCGCCAGTTTTTCTCTTGATAATAACCTGGAAATGAAAATAAGGGCGAAAAAGAAAAAGAATCAGGATGCAGAAAAGAACCCTGATCCGGAATCTGAAAATACTACAGAGGAGAAACCAGAATTTCCCAAGATCCGTTTGATTGATGGTTATGGTTTTAGTACCAGTTATAATTTTATTGCTGACTCTTTTAAACTTAGCAGTTTTAATTTTTATTTGAGAAGCACACTTTTCGAAAAAATAAATATTACAGCAGCCACTACTTTAAATCCATACCAGATAGATAGCAGAGGATTCCCGATTGATAAATATGCCTGGGAGTCCGGTAAATTTAAACTTGGAAGATTTTCAAATGGTAATTTATCTGTTTCAACAAATTTCACGAGTAAACCTAAAGATCAGAAGAAAGAGGATGAAAGAAAACAAAAAGAGCAGGAATTACTTTCTAATCCATTATTGGGAAATGAAGTTCAAAGTCAATTAGATTATATGCGGAGGAATCCAGCTCAATTTGTTGATTTCAATATTCCATGGCAAATCAATTTAAGCCTGTCTGCTAATTTTAATGAAAAACTGAGATCTGATTACAGTGGTTTTGACAAGGAGTTTACCAGCAACGTAAATTTTAATGGAAGCTTTAGCCTTACGCCAAAATGGAATTTCAGTCTGAATGGATATTATGATATCAGCAAACGTAACTTGCAAACCTTTCAAATGAGCATAGCAAGGGAAATGCATTGCTGGCAGTTAGCAATTAATGTAACACCGGTGGGGCAGTACCGGTATTTCAATTTTACGATCAGTCCTAAATCAGGATTGTTGCAAAATCTGAAAATCAACCGAACCAGGTATTTCTATGGGGATTAATCTTCATGATTTATAATATGCTCTTTCATTACCGAGAAAACTTTTTCTTTTAAGTCCTGGTAATTATTTTCTGTATCAGGATTTACTGCAGGTAAGTAATGCATCTTTAAAGACTGAGGCCAGAAATAAAAAGCTTTGCCTGGCGGTAAAACTTTTTTGGTATTGAATATCACACAGGGAACAACCGAACATCCGGTATCCTTAGATACTTTAAAAGCACCGTCATGAAATTTTTTCAAAGCCTCATTGGTTCGGTTTCTGGTTCCTTCCGGATAAATACATAAATGCATTTTGTTTTCCAATACATCTTTCATTTTTTCAAAACTTTTTCTCCGGCTTTGTTCATCTTTTCTGTCAACCAAAATTGACCCTTTCATATAAAAAAAGCCAAACAAAGGAATCTTTGCAAAAGAAGCTTTGGCAATGGTTTTATTTGCACCGGGAATGTAAGGGCAGGAAAGTGGCACATCCATTAAAGAATTGTGATTACAGGTAACTATATAAGATTGTCCTGGCTTGAAATTTTCTTTTCCTTCAATTTTTATCGGGCAACCAACCATTCGCAGCCATACATTCATCCAGAGTCTAGCAATCCTGATAAAAATATACTGCCCTTTTGGTTCAGGTAAAAACCAGGTTAACATTGAAGGGATAAATATTATCAAAAAACTAATAATAAATGTTGTAATTGCCCAGATTGCAAACACACGACCCAGAATTTCTTTTAACAACTTCATGATGAAAATTGAAATGAGGTAATTTCTTTAAAAATTGAACTCCTGATCTCAGGCCATTCGTTTTTAAGAATACTGAAATAAACTGAATCTCTTCTTCTGTGATGGGGCATCTGCATATGGCTTCTTAAAACGCCTTCTTCAATAGCACCAATTTTTCTCAATCCTTGTTTAGCCCGTTCATTCAGGTTGTCTGTTTTTATTTCAACCCTTTCCCAATTCAATACTTCAAATACATAACTAAGTAAGGAAAATTTTGCATGAAAATTAATTCCTGATCCCTGGTATTTTTTTCCAAGCCAACTCCAGCCGATTTCGATTCTTTTATCAAAATAAGAAATACTGCCAAAGCTGGTGCTGCCGCATACTTCATTTGTCGTTTTTTCAGTGACGGTAAATGGAATTCTCTTTCCTTCCTCTCTTTCTTTTATTGCAGTATCCACCCATCGTTCCAGTTCTGCAGTATCATCCAGCAGGACAGTGAAATATTTCCAAAGCTCAGCATCCACTGCCAGTTTTGAAAAATGAATGATATCTAACTGCTGAATTGGACGCAGTTTCACTTTATCCGTTTCTAAAATTAATTGTGGAGGGATCATGTTAAAGAGCAAAATTAATTATAAGAAAGCAGTTTTTAGGATTATTAGGATTCCGGAAAGAGTTATAAATTTTAAACCTTCACCTACAAGCGCCAATCCACAGGATCAATTCCTTTATTCATAAGCCATTCATTTGTTTTGGAAAAATGCCTGCAACCAAAAAAGCCGGCATGTGCAGAAAGAGGAGAGGGGTGAGCAGCTTTAAGAATTAAATGCTTTGTCTCATTTATTAAAAATTTTTTCTCCTGGGCAAATTTTCCCCATAAAATAAAAACCACATGTTCGGTTTTTTCAGAAATTATTTTTATCACCTGATCTGTAAAAATAGACCATCCGATTTTTGCATGGCTCATAGGCTCTCCACTGCGTACAGTAAGTGAAGCATTCAGTAAAAAGACGCCCTGCCTGGCCCAATTTGTGAGATTGCCGTGATCAGGAATTGACATACCAATATCCTCATGTAACTCTTTAAAAATATTTATGAGTGATGGCGGTTTCGGAATGCCATTTGAAACTGAAAAACAAAGTCCGTGTGCCTGGCCCGGTCCATGGTAAGGATCTTGCCCCAGAATAACCACTTTCACTTTATCAAAAGGCGTAGTATTAAATGCATTAAAAATTTGCGAACCTGGTGGAA
>CAZOOT010000128.1:0-9006 GCA_964581455.1 uncultured Chitinophaga sp.
TAATTCAACAATTGAAAAAAGCGTATGTTTCGTCAACTTTTAAGTTGGATACAACAATTCAAACAGACAATATCAAAATGTCACTGGACACAGCTGTCCCATTGGGTTTAATTATATGTGAATTAATAACAAACTCTTTCAAACATGCTTTTACAGAGAGAAAGGATGGTGAAATTTTTATTAGTTTACAGGCAGGTGATCAGCCAAATTCATTTGTTTTACTTGTTAAGGATAATGGAGTTGGGATGTCAAAAGAAATAATGGAGAAACTTTTTACACCTCAAATGAAAACCCTTTCTGAAAAAAGAAAAAAGAATAAAGGGGCAGGAATTGGATTACTACTTGTTAAAGGATTTTTGGAAAAAAATGGTGGTGAAATTTGGGTAGAAAGTATTGAAGGTGAAGGTTCATCTTTTTATTTTACATTGCCCATCGAGAAACCTTCGCACAAAGAGGACAGTCCAAACGAAATAATGTTTGATGAAACTGACTAACACATAGACTTCAATAAAGATGTTTTTATGAGTAGAGCAACAAACTTTCGATTTAAATATAGCAAGACAAAACAGCGTAATACATCGGCTTTGGCAAAACGGAGGCAGAGGGAAACCTTGTTTCAGTAGTTGTAACGCTATTGTGCTTCATATACGGCAGACGGAACAATGATTCCGCCACTTCACCAAGCCCCACCCGTTGGATCGGTTTACTTAAATTCTTTGAATTATCCTTTCTTTCCTTCTATCATCGGTACAAAAGAGAAATAATCAAATACTTCTTCTTTCAGAGATTCGTTTTCCAGTTTTGTAATGCGTATCATTTGCTGCACATCGCCGCTGCCAAGCGGGATTACCATCATGCCGCCGGGCTTTAATTGTACAATAAGTTTTTTGGGGATCTCCGGCGCTGCTGCTGTAATCAGAATTTTATCAAATGGAGCATAGGTAGGTAAACCTTCATACCCATCACCATAAAAAAACTTGACGTTGGGGTATTTTTTTAAAAATGTAAAACTCCTGTTGGAATCAAAAAGTTTTTTTTGTCTTTCGATAGTATAAACCTGTGCACCCATTTCTGCCAGCACACATGCCTGGTAAGCACTGCCGGTTCCCACTTCCAGTATTTTTTCAAAAGATTTTATTTCCAGCAACTGTGTTTGATATGCTACCGTGTAAGGCTGTGAAATGGTTTGGCCCTCCCCGATCGGGAATGCCCTGTCTTCATAAGCCACTTCATCAAAAGCTGAGTCCAGGAAAAAATGCCGGGCAATATTGCTGATCGCATTGAGCAGTTTTTCATCCGTTATCCCTTTTTGACGAATACCATCTACTAATTTTTTTCTAAGCCCCTTGTGGCGGTAAGTATCTTCTGTTGGTCTCATAAGTGTTGTGCAAGATAACTAACCGGCAATAATCTCCACACTTTTCACAAAACTCATTTAGTATATTTAAATATTAAATCTGCATACAATGAAATATATTTTATGGTTTGGCATTTTTTTACTGACTGTTGCCTGTAATACGGAAAAAAATAAATATGAAAGCTGGGAAATAACCGGTGGAAATAAAGAAGGCATCCGCTATTCAGGTTTAAATGAAATTGATACTGTCAATGTGCAGTACCTGCAACCTGCCTGGGTATTCAATACAGGCGATGCTGATACAGCTAAATTTTCGCAAATACAATGCAATCCCATCATCATTGACTCAGTCATGTATGTCACCTCTCCCACCCTGAAGCTTTTTGCATTGCATGCAGCAACCGGAAAAAAAATATGGGAATTCAATCCTGATTCCTTACACAAAAACAAAAGCTGGTGGCATTTTATTGTTGTCAATAACCGTGGAGTTACTTATTGGTCTGATGGAAAAGATGATAAAAGAATATTTTTTGTTACCGGTTCAATCTTAAATTGTATCAATGCAAAAACAGGAGAATTAATTTCATCATTTGGAAACGGCGGAATAAAAGATTTACATGATGATCTGGGCCGGACAGTAATTGATCGTTTGGTAATTGCCACTTCACCCGGCATCATTTACCAGGATCTGTACATATTGGGATCAAGAGTTGATGAAGGGCCCGCTGCTGCTCCCGGTCATATCCGGGCATTTGATGTAAGAACAGGAAAACTTCGCTGGATTTTTCATACAATTCCCCAACCAGGTGAATTTGGACATGACACATGGGAAGACCCGGAAGCTTATAAACATATCGGCGGCGCCAATAGCTGGAGCGGATTTGCACTGGATGAAAAACGGGGGATTCTATTTGCACCCACAGGTTCAGCATCATTTGATTTCTATGGTGGTAAAAGAAGAGGGCAGAATTTATTTGCAAATTGTTTACTGGCCCTCGATGCCGGTACTGGCATTCGCAAATGGCATTTTCAATTTATTCATCATGATCTCTGGGATTATGATACCCCGACTCCGCCAGCCCTGGTTACAATAAAGAAAGATGGAAAAAAAATAGATGCTGTTGCCCAAACCACCAAGCATGGCATGGTTTGGTTATTTGAGAGGGAAAATGGAAACCCGGTTTACCCGATCACTGAAATCAGGGTTGACACAGTATCTGAATTAAAAAATGAAAAAGTATGGCCAACACAACCGATGCCCACTTTCATTAAACCATTTGTAAGGCAAAGTTTTTCTGAAAATGATCTTAATCCTTTTTTACCTGATTCTTCTTTTAATAAAATAAAAAAAGATTTAGCCGGTTATCGGTTTGGTAAAATGTTTATTCCTCCGGGTAAACAAACTTCAGTTGTGTTCCCCGGATTTGACGGGGGTGCAGAATGGGGAGGCCCGACATTTGATCCTGAAACCGGAATACTCTATGTTAATGCAAATGAAATGGGATGGCTGCTTACTATTAGAGATATAAAACCTGAACCGCCTAAAATTGAAAATTTCGGGCAGGCCGGTAAAAGGATTTATGAAACACATTGTGCTTCCTGTCATGCCACCGACAGAAAAGGATCGGGAAATAATCCGGGACTTATAAATATTCAGTCAAAAATCAATGCAAAAGGAATTTTGGAATTATTAAACACAGGGCGAAGGATGATGCCTTCGTTCAATCATATATCCATTGAGGAAAAAGAAGCTGTTATTTCCTATATACTGGATCAAAAAAAGGAACAACAAAAAAAGTTTAACCGATCGCCGCAACCGGCAGATACTTTTTTAAACCTGCCATATGCTACAACAGGTTATTTTAAATTTCTAAGTCCGGAAGGATATCCGGCCATTAGTCCGCCCTGGGGAACGTTGACGGCTATTGATCTGAATAGCGGCGAACATGTTTGGAAAACGCCATTGGGAGAATACTCAGAACTAAAGGAAAAAGGAATACCGGCAACCGGTACTGAAAATTATGGCGGTTCTGTCGTTACATCCGGCGGATTATTATTTATCGCTGCAGCAAGAGACGGGAAATTGAGGGCTTACAACAAGAAAAACGGAAATCTGTTATGGGAATATGATTTGCCTTCTCCTGGTTTTGCCACCCCTTCTGTTTATAGTGCAAATGGAAAACAATTTATAGTTATAGCATGTGGTGGAGGTAAACTGAAAACAAAATCGGGTGATGCATATGTAGCTTTTGCCTTACCGGAAAAAAATAAATAAGATCAGAGAATACGGGCAATATTTCTTTCTTCTTTTCTTTCTGCAAAATAAATTGCGATCAGAATAGTTATTAATACTACACTGTATTCTATTCCGCCCAGGGTCATGCCAACAACAAACCAGCCACTTTGCCAGTGAACTAGAATAATTCCTGTGACAAGAATAATGATTTCTCCGATACAGAAGAATTTTACCAGGCGTCGAAAAAACATCAGGACTCCACCAACTAATTCAAACATCGTTACCGACCAGGCAAGGTAATACCCCGATGGGAAACCCCGGCTTGAAAGAAAGTCACCAAAATCCGTAAGAGAACTATTGTAAATTCTGGCAGCAGCATGAAGAATAAAAATGACCGCAACTACCATCCGCAAAGCAGCAATTGGTGCTGTGGGTTTTAATAATTTTGAGTCAAACATTTTTAACGTTTGTGCTTTCTTTTAAAAAAGAATTCCAATCCTATATAGGTCAGCATTGACAGCACAAATGTAATAACCACATTCAGGAATGATAAATCTTTCTCAATATTAAATAATGGTTTGTTGAAATAATTATACAGAACAATAATAACAAATACGATAAGCAGCCTTGCCCATTCCTTCATAATAACTAATTTAATTTTAAATCTGTAATGATATTTTTGATCTTTTCGTTTAAGGCGTTTATAACCGTATCATATTGATCGGCACTTTTCAGGTTCCCGTTTACGCTAAAATAAAACTTGATCTTTGGTTCTGTTCCACTTGGTCTTGCACTGATCTTGCTTCCGTCCGATAAAATAAATTGCAAAACATTCGATTTGGGAAGTTCTATTTCCCAGCTATTGCCCGAAACAAGATCCCTTCCTTTTCTAAGTTCATAATCCAATAATTGGACAACATCAGAACCGCCCAATTTAGCCGGCGGATTATTTCTATAGCCGGCCATCATTTCTGCAATTTGTTTTTGTCCATCCATTCCTTTTTTTGTAATGGAGATAAGTTGTTCTTTATAACAACCGTATTGAACAGAAAGATCAATTAATTTTTCATAGAGGCTTCTGCTCTTTTCCTTTTCATAAGCCGCCATTTCACAAATCATGGCTACGGCACTTACTGCGTCTTTATCCCTGATCTTATCGCCAATCATCAATCCATAACTTTCTTCTCCGCCGATCACATAATTTTCTTTCCCCTCTTTCTCTTTTATCAGTTCTGCTATCCATTTAAACCCGGTAAGCACATTGTAACAAGCTATATCATTTTCCCTTGCAATTGCATCAATCAGATCAGTGGTAACAATTGTTTTCACGATCATATCATTTGCATTGGCTATTCCCTTTGCTTTCCGGGCTTCAATCATATAATTAAAAGCCAGTACTGCTGTTTCGTTTCCATTCAGCAAAACCCAATTCCCTTTTGTATCCTTTACGCCAATCCCTACCCGGTCACTGTCAGGATCTGTACCCAGCAAAATATCTGCATCCAGTTCTTTAGCCTTTTTTAGCCCGATACTCATGGCTTCACTTTCTTCAGGATTAGGATATACAACTGTTGGAAAATCTCCGCTGATATTGCTTTGTTCTTCTACAATATGCACATTGGTAAATCCAAATTTTTTCAAAACTTGTGGAACCAGTTTTATACCGGTTCCATGTATAGGTGTGTATACAATTTTTAGATCATGTTGTTTTGCTATGATCTCAGGGTATACGCTCAGGCTTTTCACCATCTCCATATAAGCTTCGTCCATTTCCTTACCCAGTATGATAATGTTTTTTTCGCCTCCTGTCCATTTCACATCTTCAACCGTAGTAATTTTTTCAACTTCTGTTATCACATTTTTGTCATGAGGTGGTACCAATTGCCCGCCGTCATTCCAGTAAGCTTTATATCCATTATATTCTTTTGGATTGTGTGACGCTGTACATACTACTCCTGCCTGGCATTTTAAATGCCTTATGGCAAATGATAACTCTGGTGTGGGCCGCAGGTCTTCAAACAAAAAAACTTTTATTCCGTTTGCAGCAAAAACACTGGCAGTAGTTTCAGCAAAGAACCGGCTATTGTTTCTGCAATCATGTGCTATAGCCACGCTGATATTTCCTCCAGGATATGTTTTAGTCAGGTAATTTGCAAAGCCCTGAGTACACATTCCGATTGTATATTTATTTATCCGGTTAGTGCCTACACCCATAATTCCACGGAGGCCACCTGTACCGAATTCAAGGTTTTTATAAAAAGATTCAGCAAGTTCCTGCTCATTCTCCTTCATCATTTTTTTTATGCTGGCTTTTGAATCTTCATCAAAATTGCCGGAGAGCCAGGAATTAGCTTTTGACAGAATCAAATCGTTCATGATATTATTATAAAAGTTAAAAATTAAAGCGGGAAGGTATTAAATTTTGCCTTTTAAAACGAAAAACAACAGGAAACGTATTTTTGTTTTATGTTTCCAGCTCCAATGCAAAACTCAGCTTCTGTTGCGACGCTCCGTTCATCGTTCCGAACCCTGTTGTTCTTTTTCGGATTGTGCATTATTTGCAGTCCTTCTTTTTCCCAGGATAGCTTACATAAAAAATCTATTGATCTCACCAAATCAATTAATGAACCGGAACCTGTCACAAATTCAATTCCAAATAAAAGCAGGATTCGACTTGTAACCATAGGAAATATTGTTGGCTATGGCGGCATCATGGCAGGACTATACTCGGCCTGGTATAAAGATTATCCACAAAGCGGTTTCCACACATTCAACGATTCCAGGGAATGGTTGCAGGTAGATAAAGTTGGCCATTTGTTCAGTTCGTATATAACCAGCAGGGCAAGCATGGAGCTTTGGCGCTGGACAGGTATTGAAAGAAAAAAAAGAATATGGCTTGGTGGTATGAGTGGCGCAGTTTACCTAACAGTTATTGAAACACTAGATGGTTTTAGCGAGCAATGGGGATGGAGCTGGAGTGATTTTGCAACCAATGTTCTTGGAAGTGGTGCATTGGTAGCTCAGGAATTAGCCTGGGATGATCAGCGGTTAAAATTTAAATTCTCATTCCACAGTAAGGAATACAGCGATCCCCAGCTAAATATGAGAACAGATGAACTCTTTGGAAAAAACTTTGGAACCAGAATGTTAAAGGACTACAATGGGCAAACCTATTGGGCAAGTATCAACCTGAAACCCTTTTTTAAAGATTCTGATTTACCGGAATGGTTGGCTATAGCTTTTGGTTATGGTGCTGAAGGATTATTTGGCGGTGAAGAAAATATTGGAAAGGATAAAAATGGAAATATCATTTTTGACAGAAGGGATATTCCCCGTACCAGGCAATGGTTTCTTGCACCGGATATAGATCTTAAAAAGATCAAAACAAATAAAAAAGCGATTCGGGTTGCATTGGATATGCTGAGTGCTTTAAAATTTCCTACACCCAGTTTAGAATATTCAAATGGAAAGTTCAAAGTTCATGCGATACATTTTTGACATCACGGGCCTTTATTCCATATAAGCTCCCAACAACTCGCCATTTTCTACTTCAACGAAAATATGTTCCTGGATGGTTGTGGCAATTGAAAGACCAACATAATCCGGCCTTACCGGAAAACTGGTATGACTTCTTTCCACCAGCACCAGTGTCCTTATTCTTTTGGGATAAAAATCAAGAAAGGGCTTTAATGCATAGGTCAGGGTTTTTCCACTGTTGCTTACGTCATCTGCAACAATGATCACTTTATCAGTAAAATCAATTACAGGATTCAACAACACTTCTTTAGGTTTTTTCTTATCCAGTTTGAGTGTTACAAGTATAGTTTTCAATGCTGATATTTCTTCCAGCATGCGTTGAATGACTTTTGCTACGACAACACCATTTTCCCCGATACCAACAAGGACGATCTCCTCTTCTTCAATATTATTTTCCAATATCTCATAAGCCATTCTCCGAAGTTTCTTCTGTGTTACTTCTTTTGAGAGTATATAGTTTTTTGTATTGCTCATAAGTAATCGATAACGCTTAATTTAGCAAATGTAATTGATTGCTTATGCAAATCCTTCAACAGGTTTTATTTATAATTATTTCAGCTTTTGCCATCTGGTTATTTTCAAAAAACATCAATGCCATTATCCGGAATATCCGGCTGGGCCGTGATGAAGATTTCAGTGACAACAAATCTACCCGTTGGAAAAATGTTTTCCTGCTTGCATTCGGGCAAAAAAAAATGTTTAAGAATCCCCTGGTAGCGGTTTTGCATTTTTTTGTTTATGCCGGATTTATCATTATCAATATCGAAGTGCTGGAAATTGTGCTGGATGGAATTTTGGGAACACATCGCCTGTTTGCAGAACCGCTTGGCAGCCTGTATTCTTTCCTGATCAATGCTTTTGAAATTTTAGCTGTACTGGTGTTGGTTGCCTGTGTGATATTTCTCATACGCAGAAACATAATCAAACTTAGGCGTTTTATCAGCAAGGATCTTGATGGCTGGCCCAGGAGTGATGCCAACTATATCCTGATAACCGAAATAGTATTGATGAGTTTGTTCCTGATCTTAAACAGCAGCGACAGAGCATTACAAATTCAGGGGAATGAACATTACATTAATACTGGCAATTTCGTTGTCAGCGGACTTTTTTCTTCAACCTTAACCTCAGCCTCAACTTCAACCTTAATCATTATTGAAAGAGCAGCATGGTGGTTACACATCATTGGTATTTATGCATTTTTAAACTATCTCCCCTATTCAAAACATTTGCATATACTTTTTGCATTTCCGAATGCCTATTATGCCCGCCTGCAACCACAAGGTGAAATGAGAAATATGCCTGCTATTCAAAACGAAGTATTGTATGCCATGAAACCGGAGTTGACACCAACGAATGCAGCTCCTCCTGCAAATTTTGGCGCAAAAGATGTAAATGACCTTAGCTGGAAAAATATCCTGGATGCATATACCTGTACAGAATGCGGAAGATGTTCTGATGCATGTCCTGCCAATCTTACCGGAAAATTATTATCGCCCAGGAAAATTATGATGGATACCCGTGACAGGGCTGAAGCTATGGGAAAAAACATAAAGGCAAACAAAGAATTTAAAGACGATGGAAAAAAACTCTTGCATGATTATATAACAGTGGAAGAACTGAGGGCCTGTACTACCTGCAATGCCTGCGTGGAAGAATGCCCTGTATCAATCTCTCCTTTGGAAATAATACTGGAATTGCGCAGATCTCTTGTAATGGAAGAAAGTAATGCGCCACAGGAATGGAATGCCATGTTCAGCAATGTGGAGAATAATTTTGCGCCATGGAAATTTTCTCCGGATGACAGGGATAAATGGAAAGAAGAAGTTTGAAAAACTAAAATTTAAATTTTGAAAATAGAAAAATTTACATCGCAAAT
>CAZOOT010000129.1:0-8914 GCA_964581455.1 uncultured Chitinophaga sp.
CTCAAAATTATTCTTTATTCGATGCTCTTTTTAACTAGCAACTTGGGTTAATTAACCAATTAACTTTTTAAAGTCTTATGAGTGTCATCACAAAAAGGAGGTGTTTTTGTGTGTTTGCAACCACATAACCAAACTTCTTCCTCTTTATCAAATTGAATTTTGATGCTTTTGTATGGGACGCCTTCAATTTTACCATGAGCACTGTCGCAAAATGGTTGCTTTTCACTCAGGCCGCAGGAACACCAGGAATAAACTTTTCCCGGTTCAACTTTTACAAGAAAGGGTTCACATTGTGTAATTCGGGGAAAATTTTCGTTGGGTATCGTATCCATATCAAATAAATTTTTTAATAAAGGAATATAATTGGAATTCTTTTTTGCCAGACAGTTCTTTAATATTTTCTTTAAGCTCCTCTTTCGAAATATTTTTCATTTTACTTTTTTGGATAAGCTGAAATGCTCTTTCAGCCAGCAACCAGAATTTTTTTTCATTCGAATGATGGTGTTTTATCAAATGCTGGATCTGGGAAAATAACTCATCAACACCTGTATTTGTTGATGCCACTGTTTTTATTACCGGCACTTCATTATAATGGCTGCGAAATGTTGGTGCCAGCATTAACTTTAAGTTTTTTACAAAAGTCTCTGCATCTGGCCGGTCGGCTTTATTTACCACAAAAATATCAGCGATCTCCATCAATCCCGCTTTCATTGTTTGAATTTCATCACCTGCTTCCGGAACCACTACCACTACAGTTACATCAGCCAACCCGGCTATTTCCACTTCACTTTGACCCACGCCAACTGTTTCTACAATGATATAGTCAAAGGTAGCTGCTTTCATCAGGTCGGTGATCTCAATAATCTTGGGATGAAGTCCACCCAAAGATCCCCTTGTTGCCAATGAACGGATAAAAACAGAAGGATGATCAAACCAATTACTCATCCTGATCCGGTCACCCAAAACTGCACCAAGGTTAAAAGGCGAAGAAGGGTCAACACATATTACTGCAACTTTTTTATCTGACTGAATAATTAAGCTGATCAATGCATCTACCAGGGTGCTTTTGCCTGCCCCCGGCGGTCCAGTAATGCCAATCACCGGTGTAGAAAGATCAGAAGGTAATGACTGCAATATTTCTTCATAGCCATTAACTTCAATTTCCACAAGTGAAATGCTTCTGGCCAGTGATTTTCGGTCGCCTTGTTTAATTTTTGATATGAATCCTTCTGTCATTGGAAATTCAGTTCATTCAAAAATACTCTTTATCAGAAAGCTAAGAGAATCTGTCTGATAGTTTTATTTTCGTGTCATGCAAAAACTTTCTGTTGTTATTATTTGCAAAAACAGTGCTGATGTGATTGGTAATACTTTGGCAAGCCTGAAGGGGCTGACTGATGATATAGTTGTATATGATAATGGAAGCACAGATCAGACAAAAGAAATAGTTATGCAAAATGAATCCCGTTTATTTGAAGGAGAATGGGAGGGTTTTGGAAAAACAAAAAACAAGGCCACTGCCCTGGCCAAATATGATTGGGTACTCAGCCTTGATGCAGATGAAGCCGTTGACGAACAATTAAAGAACTGTTTATTGCTCCTTAACCTTGATGATGTAAATAAAGTTTATAAACTAAGGTTTAAAAATTTTTTAGGAGACAGGTGGATCCGGTTTGGTGCCTGGGGAAATGACAAGCATATCAGGTTGTTTAACCGCAAAAAAATTTTATGGAATAATACAGAAGTTCATGAATCACTGATTTTGCCAGATACAATTGAAGTTTTAACAGTTCAGGGATATGTGCATCATAAAACAGCTGCCAGTATAAATGACTTTGAGTTAAAGATGCAGCACTATGCCATGCTAAATGCGAAAAAGTACTTTCTGCAGGGAAAGAAATCCGGAAAGCCGAAAACATATTTAGCTGCGGCATTTTCTTTTATAAAAAATTATTTTTTTAAACTGGGATTCCTGGATGGCAGATCCGGATTTGCTTGCAGCAGAATTATTGCTCAATACACTTTTCAAAAATATAAGGAATTGGATTTGCTAAACAGAAAAAAATAAGATCTCAGCAAAACCATTCCACAGGCACTGCTTACCTTTACTGCATGACCAATTTCATTCCGATATTTCCGCTTGAAATTGTTGTGTACCCGGGAGAATCACTGAACCTGCACATTTTTGAACCCAGGTATATTCAGCTGATAAAAGAATGTCATGAAGAAAAAAAACCATTTGGAATTCCGGCAGTAATTGAAAAACAGCTTAAGGAAAATGGTACGCTGATGACTATAACAGAACTCAGCAAAACGCATGAAAATGGTGAAATGGATATTAAAACAAGAGGAGAAAAAGTATTCCGGATGCTGGAACTGATAAAAGAAGTGCCGGATAAATTATACAGCGGGGCAATTGTAAACTATCCTGATAATGATGAACAGGGAAATACAGAACTGATGCGAAAAGTGATGATTGGCATAAAAGAATTGCATAAGCTACTGGATATTTTCAAAGATTTTAAGAAAGCGGAAGAAAAATTAACTACTTATGAAGTGGCGCATCATATCGGGCTAACATTGGAAGAAGAATATGAATTGCTTGGGTTGATGAATGAACTGCAAAGACAGGAATACCTGAAACGTCATTTGACCAAAGTATTACCATTGGTGGCTGAAATGGAAGGTTTGAAAGAAAAAATAAAACAAAACGGCCATTTTAAAAATCTTTCAGGATTTCAGTTTGATATTTGACCTATAAAATGAAAGGATGAATACACTTTGCTTTGATTTTGGAAACACAAGAATGAAAGTTGCTTTCTTTCAAAAGGAAAAACTTGCGGAAGTACAGATCCTGGAAAATGACAATCCAGAAACAATTGAATCCCTTTTAAAAAAATTCAATCCACAGAAAACAATTCTTTCATCAGTTATCAATCATAACACAGAAATTGAAAACCTGCTTTCCGAAAAAACAAAATTTCACAAACTAAATCATCTTTCTACGCTTCCTTTTACAACCCCTGTTGGAAAACCAGAAACAATAGGTGCTGACCGTTTGGCCTTAGCGGCTGCAGTAGTTTATTTTTATCCCAATCGTCACAATCTGGTTATTGGAATGGGAAGCTGTGTCACATATAATTTTATAAATAAGGATCATGAATTTCTTGGTGGTGGTATTTCGCCAGGAATGGAAATGCGGATGAAAGCATTAAATCAATACACGGCAAAATTGCCGGTGATTAAACCAGATGGAAATGTTCCGCTTATAGGTTATGATACTGCCACCAATATTCTTAGTGGTGTGGTAATGGGAATGGCTAATGAGATTGATGGATTCATACAAGCATATCAACAACGCTATAGTAACTTTAACGTCCATTTAACCGGGGGTGATATAGTGCATTTGGCGCCCCATCTTAAAAACCAGATATTTGCAGACCCCGAACTAATCTTTAAAGGACTGTATGCAATCAGTGAAGTCAATAACTCATAAGATAATCAGCAAGTTAGGCTTAGTTAATGCTATGTTTTTTGCTTTTTTTCTATTCCACCATATTTCAGCAAAAGCCCAAGACAACTCACCTTATTCCAGGTATGGCATTGGAGACCTGCATCCGCAATCTCATATTTTAAATCGTGGAATGGCAGGATTAAGTGCGGGATTTTCAGATCAACTCTCTGTAAATTTTTCAAACCCTGCATCCTATTCCGGATTTTATTCTTTGAAAGAAGCCCGTTCAAAAAAATCTGCATATGGAAGAATGGTATTGGATGTTGGAATGAATTTCGATAATCGTACTTTAAGAGAACCCAACAACCCGAATAAATTTACTGCACCTAATTCTTATTTTTCTTATCTGCAATTGGGTATTCCTTTAAGAAAAAACTGGGGAATGGTATTGGGCCTTCGTCCAATTTCAAAAATCAGTTATGATGTTTTCAAAACAGAAAGATTATTTGATCCCAATACCGGAATGTCCATAGACAGCGCAATCACACAGTTTAACGGCGATGGCGGAACCTATCTTGTAAATACAGGAACAGGATATGCGATCAAGAATTTAAGTTTGGGATTTAACCTGGGATACTTATTTGGTAAAAAGGAATACAGTACCCGCAGAACACTTCTTAATGACTCGGTAGCTTATAAAAGATCAAATCACCTGACAAGGTCAACATTTGGCGATTTGTTTTTAAACATGGGTTTGCAATACCGCATCGAACTCAATAAAGAAAAAACAAAATATCTTCAGCTGGGTGTATCCGGAAATCTAAAGCACAAATTAAATTCGAGAAGAGATCTGATCAGGGAAACTTATTTCAGGTTTCCGGATGGTGGCGAATTCAGGCAGGACAGTGTTTCGGAACAACTGGATGTAAAAGGCATCGTTGATTATCCTTCCAGTTTTACTGCGGGTTTTTTATTTGAACAATATCCAAGTGCAGACAAAATAGGCTGGTTAATTGGTATTGATTACACAAAAAATAATTGGGATGATTACCGCTTCAATGGCCAGTTGGATTCTGTAAGAAGCAACAGGCAGATAAAAATTGGTGGTCAGATAAAACCATCACTGAAAGAATCGAAATACAAAAACCTGATCTCGTATCGTGCAGGTGTATTTTTTGGAGACGACTATATTCATCTGAACCAAAAACTTCCTGAATTTGGAATTACAGGGGGTATCAGTTTACCGATAGCAAATCTGAAAGATGCAGGAAGAAGATTCCGGACCCAGTATTCTGTTATCAATATTTCTGCAGAATATATTAAAAGGGGAAACAAGGATAATATTTTAAGAGAAAACCTGTTCAGGGTCTCTGTTGGTTTTTCTTTAACCGATCTTTGGTTCAATAAACGCAAATATGATTAAGGGCCTTCTGCATTCATAACCCAAAAACATTTTGGAGTCCGGCAATAACAATACCATAAGTTTTCACAAGTTTGTCAACAATTCTTTTGTATGGTACAAGCTGACTATTGTTATTTTAATTTCAACATTTTTTCTTTCCTGTGAAAATGATCCTTCAAAAATTAAAGAATGGACAGAAAAAAAAGAATTGGTAGAAGTAGGGAAAAATATTGAGAGCTACCTGAGTATGGGGGGTAAAATGAAAGCAAAGCTTACTTCTCCGCTTATGTACAGGTATCAGTCAGATACAATCTATTCCGAATTTCCAAATTCTTTGCATGTGGATTTTTATGATGATAGTGTAAAAGTTACAAGCTGGCTAACTGCTTTGTATGCAAAATATTTTGAGACTTTGAATAAAGTTTATCTCCGGGATAGTGTCACTGTGATTAATAAAGATGGAGATACACTAAGGTGTCCGGAACTATGGTGGGACCAGAATCTTCAAAAATTTTATACAGATAAGCCGGCAAGATTAGACGGTAAGGATAAAAATATTGTCGGCACACAGGGGTTGGAAGCTACACAGGATCTTAAAATAATTACATTCAAATATCCCACAGGCCCATTCCAGTTTAAAGAAGCAGGGGTAACAACACCACAATAGGATTTTCAATATTATCCGATTTAAATAAATGGTAGTTGTAGTCAAAAAAAAATCCCACCAGCCGGGTGGGATAATCTTTTTGTGTAATTAATCTTAAAGCTTCAAGGAAACGGGTTCTTAGGTTTTGGTCTTTTCAACAGGTCCTGGATTCTAAACGGGACATTGAATTTTCATAAAAAAAAAGAAAGTTGATTGATACGGATTTTACTTTTGGTTTATTCGGATATTGGATCAAATTTTTCTGGACGGTTTGGACATTTGGATATTGAATTTGTTGCCTTACCAACCAACTTCTGGATACAAACATAACCTTCGTTTTCATTACAAAATAGAGCAAAACTGCCCTATTTTTAATGGTATTTTTTTAGTACCGGGCACGTAGATCTACGATAAAATCACACTTGATTTTTTATGCCTTTCCCTATCTTCACCACTTAAAACATTTAAAATGTCGTTTCAAAACAAAACAATTTTTATTTCAGGCGCCAGCAGAGGTATTGGAAAAGCTATTGCATTACGTTTAGCAAAAGAAGGAGCCAACATTGTTGTTGCTGCAAAATCAGTAGAAGAAAATCCTAAACTCGGAGGTACAATTTTTTCGGTTGCAGGAGAAATTGAAAAGGCAGGAGGAAAAGCCTTTCCTGTGCAATGCGATATTCGTTTTGAAGACCAGATACAATTGGCAGTGGATAAGGCAGCAGATTTTTTTGGTGGAATTGATATTTTAATAAATAATGCTTCAGCCATTTCACTTACTCCAACTGAACAAACAGAACCAAAACGTTTTGACCTGATGCATGATATTAATGTAAGAGGAACTTTTTTTATGACCAAAGCCTGTATTCCTTATTTAAAAAAATCAACCAATCCACATATCCTTACTTTATCTCCACCTATTAATTTAAATCCAAAATGGCTGTCAGGACATATTGCCTATACAATGGCCAAATACAATATGAGCATGATGGCGCTGGGTTGGGCTACTGAATTAAAACAAGATAAGATTGCTTCCAATGCACTCTGGCCAAGAACCACTATTGATACCGCCGCTGTCCGAAATATTCTGGGAGGCGAGATGCTTGCAAAAATGAGCCGTACCCCGGATATTCTTGCTGATTGTGCTTATTATATTTTAAATAAACCTTCAACAGAATGTACCGGAAATTGTTTTATTGATGAAGATGTATTGGCGAAAGAAGGGATTACTGATCTTAGCCATTACTCTGTGATACCGGGGGCACAATTGTACACTGACCTGTTTTTATAAAAACTGATTCTTTCAAAAACTTTTACTTATAAAAAAACCCGCTTATTACAGCGGGTTCAGAATAGTTAAATAAAATAATTATTGAGAGGGAGGGGGTGGCGGTAACAAAACTGCTTCCGGAACTACGTTTTTAACAGGGGGCGTAGTTTTGAGATAAGCAAAAATTGCTTTTAATTCATCATCGCTCATTTCTGTTGCAGGCATCATTGACATGGGTGGCATAAGAGGCCTTGTTCCTTCAAGCCCCATCCATTTTTTCTCCTGCAGGCATTTCAGGAATTGTTCTTCCTTCCAGCCACCAATTCCTGTTGAATCTGAAGTAAGATTTACTGCATAAGTAATCCCCCAGGGTCCTGTCCAGGATGTAAATGTCTGGGTAACGATGAGTCCCTTTGTTGCAGCTTCTTTAACATCAAAATCGGTAGCCGGCATATTTGCAGGATGTCCTGAAAGCATCATGCTCATATCATTTTCAGGACCGTTAGGTCCCATTTTTTTTGGCGTATGGCAATCATGACATCCACCAATTTTCACCATACTCTCTCCCCATTTTACCTGGCTATCAAAACCACCGAAAATTTCTTTGGCTGAGGTGGCGGTTTCAGTTTTAGAATCAGTACATGCTTGTAATAAAAAAATAAAAACTGAGGCTGAAAAAAGCAAAACGATTTTTTTTCTCATAACATTGGTTTTATTGTTTCAAAAATTAAATATAAAGTTCTACAGGGCGGGTTGTCAGTAATCCAAAAGGAGCCGGAAAAACATTTATTAAAAAGAAAGGTACAAACTTTTTTTATAAAAGATACAGGCAGTTATTTTTTGGTATGCATTTAAAATTGTGGCTTTTACCCTGCTATTCCCAGAAGGGGGAATAACAAACTTTATTACTGAGGCTCCCTTTTAGAGCTTGCCACGACAAGTCGGGGGGTTGGTGGATGATACAAACAGAAGAGGCGACAATTTGAAATTCACCCCTTTTTGTATTTTAAAAACAGGATTTGTTTTCTTTCAGACATGCTTTGCTGCCATGACAAGATCATAAAAGAATAACCCTCAAAGTGCCTTATTCCTCTTCATTCCTTTTTTCTGGTCTCATCATCGGGAATAAGATGACATCCTGAATAGATGGTTGATTAAGGAGCAGCATACAGATCCGGTCAATACCAAAACCGATACCGGATGTGGGAGGCATACCATATTCCAATGCCCGCAGAAAGTCATGATCAATAAACATCGCTTCGTCATCTCCCCGCTCCATCAGTTTTGATTGTTCTTCAAAACGGTCCCGTTGATCTATAGGATCATTAAGTTCGCTATAAGCATTGGCAATTTCTTTTCCGTTTATTATCAGTTCAAATCTTTCCACCAGTCCCGGTTTACTTCTATGTTTCTTGGTAAGAGGACTCATTTCTTTTGGATAGTCGGTGATGAATGTGGGTTGTACAAAATTCTTTTCACATTTTGCACTAAATATCTCATCAATCAGTTTTCCTTTACCCATTGATTTATCAGTGGGAATGTGCAATTGCCTGCAAACATTACGCAGATTTTCTTCATTCATATCCGAGATGTCAAAACCGGTATGTTCTTTTATGGCATCCGACATTGTAATACGGCGATAAGGAGCTTTAAAATCAATTTCTTTTCCCCGTCCGACCGGGTCGTCCGGGCGGGCACCAACAGATACAAGGGTTGATCCGTTTACTGCAAGGGCTACTTTCTCCAGCAATTGTTCAGTAATTTCCATCATCCACAAATAATCTTTATACGCCACATAAAATTCCAGTATGGTGAATTCGGGATTATGAGTGCGGTCCATACCTTCATTTCTGAAATTGCGGCTGAATTCATACACCCAGTCAAAACCACCAACGATCAGTCTTTTTAAATACAGTTCATTGGCAATTCGTAAATACATGGGCATGTCTAATGCATTGTGATGCGTTTGAAAAGGCCTGGCTGCGGCGCCTCCCGGAATACTTTGCAAAACCGGTGTATCTACTTCCAATGCGCCTTTTTCATTTAAAAATTCACGGATAGCATTTATTAATTTAGTTCTCCTGGCAAAAACTTCTTTAAGTTCAGGATTAATAATGAGATCAGCGTATCGCTGCCGGTATTTAA
>CAZOOT010000130.1:0-6254 GCA_964581455.1 uncultured Chitinophaga sp.
AACCGCCCTGATCCAGTGATTATAATAGGAAGCAGGGCGGTATTATAGATTAAATTAACTGATCAACTTTCTGGTTCTACTCTGCCCATTTTTCTGGCAAATACAAAAAGATGAACTGCCGCAAATATTAATGAAACATAAAGAAGGGTTCTGTCTGTTTCAAACCCAACAGTATATTGATGCAATACGCCAACAATAGCAAGTAAAATACTAAGCGCTAAACCTGTAAACCGGGCAATCTTCATTCCTTTTCTATTATCTGTTCCATTTCCTAAATGACTATGCTTGGCACCATACACCAGGTAAATATCCATTCCGATCAGCATCCAAACCAACAGCCTGATCCATGTATCCATTGGAAGGAAAACCATCATGAAAAGACAGGTTACAATACCGAGAATAGGCACTAAAGGAACCAGGGGTGTTTTAAATGCTCTGGGAAGTTCAGGCATTTTTCTGCGCATTACCCAAATTCCGGCACATACAAGTATGAAAGCAAACAAAGTACCGATACTTGTCATTTCACCCACTACACGGGCCGGAACAAAAGCAGCAAATGAACTTACAAATATCATGAACAGTAAATTACTTTTAGCGGGAGTTTGTGTTTTTGGATTTACGGCAGAAAATATTTTTGGGATAAGGCCATCTTTACTCATGCTAAAAAATACGCGGCTCTGTCCCATCAGCATTACCAATATTACTGATGAATATCCAAATAGAATGGCGACTACAATGGCACGGTTCAGCCAGGGATAATCCGGTGTTGGAATACCATTTGCATCAATTGAACCCATATGATCGATTGCCACTGCTACAGGAGCAATACCATCCTGGCCGGCAAAAGAATTATAACTGGTAACACCGGTCATTACATGGGCAAAAAGTATATATAATATGGTACAAATTGCCAATGAACCTAATATGCCAATGGGCATATCACGTTTTGGATTTTTGGCTTCCTGGGCAGCCGTACTTACTGCATCAAATCCTATATAGGCAAAAAATACTATAGCTGCAGCCCGGATAATTCCGCTAAATCCAAAATCGCCAAAGTTGCCGGTATTATCAGGGATATAAGGGTTGTAATTGTCATTGTTTATATACTGCCATCCCAGGATAATAAATGTAAGGACTACTGCAACTTTTATAAATACAATAATTCCATTTACAAAAGCACTTTCTTTAGTTCCTTTTATCAATAATAAACTCATCAAAACAATAATTGCTACAGCAGGAAGGTTAATGATGCCACCATCCCAGGGTCCTGCAGTAAATTCAACCGGAAGCTGAACGCCAAATCCGTCAAGGAATTTTACAAGATAGCGGCTCCAGCTGATACCAACTGTCGCAGCACCTACTGCATATTCAAGTACAAGATCCCATCCAATGATCCAGGCGAGGAATTCTCCCATGGTGGCATAGGAATAAGTATAGGCACTTCCTGCAACAGGAATCATAGAAGCAAATTCTGCATAGCAAAGTCCGGCAAACAAACATCCAAATCCTGCAACAACAAAGGAAATAGTAATAGCCGGGCCGGCATGATTTGCGGCAGCCATTCCTGTAATTGAAAATAATCCTGCACCAATGATGGCGCCTATTCCCAATGCTACCAAACCTTTTGCACCAAGGGTTTTCTTTAATGTATGGGTTCCGGTTTCAGCTGCTTCATTCATTAAAGCATCCATCGGTTTCCTGACAAATAAACTCATAAATAAGTTGATTGATTTTTAATAAAGAAAAAATTGAGTTCGTAAAGTAAAGAATTAATCGAATACGAAAGATTAATCTTTTTCAAAAGGTTTATGTTTATTTCAGCTTGCAGGCTTAAATATTAATCAGGATTAAGAATCCGGTAACATTAATAATCAGTACATCAGTTATATTTTTCATTTGAATAGTTATTATTTTATTTTTAAAATTAATTATTCATATTTCAAAGCTAATAGTCCCTGAAAAAAACCTATTTTTCAATTTATAAGCAGAATCTTAGCCTGATTTAATAATCTATTTCAAAAGCATATGAAAAAAATCCCTTTATATATTAAGATCATTATTGGTATGGTACTGGGAATATTATTTGCAGTACTGGTGATACAGTTTGAAGGAGGAGTGAAATTTACCAAAGACTGGGTCAAACCTTTTGGAAATATTTTTATTAACCTGTTAAAATTAATTGCTGTTCCGCTGATACTGGCTTCTTTGATAAAAGGCGTTTCTGATCTGAAAGATATTTCCAAGCTGTCGAAAATGGGTCTTAAAACGATTGTCTTTTATTTGTTCACAACTGTTTTTGCAGTTTCACTTGGTTTGGCTGCGGTAAACCTGATTAATCCGGGGAAATCAATTACTGAAGAAACCAGGAATTCAATGCTCAATACTTATGGAACAGAAGTTTCCGAAAAACAAACCGAGGCTCACAAACAAAAAGAAGGCGGTCCCTTAAAATTTATTGAAGAAATAGTACCTGAGAATATTATTGCAGCTACATCATCAAACAAATTAATGCTCCAGGTAATTTTCTTTGCACTTTTTCTTGGTGTGGCCATGATCACCCTTCCGGAAAAAAAGATACAGCCGTTTAAATATTTTTTCGACAGCTTTAATGAGATCATACTCCGGCTTATTGATATTATCATGAAAGGAGCACCTTACGGTGTGTTTGCACTGATGGCTGCATTGGTAGCAGAATCTCCCAGCTTTGATATTTTTAAAGCACTCGGGAAATATGCATTGACCGTGATCACAGGTTTACTGATCCTGATATTTGTTTTTTATCCAACTTTACTTTATCTATTTACCAGGAGAGACCCAAGAAAATTTTTGCGACAAATTTCTTCAGCACAATTATTGGCTTTTTCTACCAGTTCAAGTGCAGCTACCTTACCTGTAACGATGGATGTTGTAGAAAATAAAGTAGGGGTGGATAATGAAGTGACCAGTTTTGTGTTACCTATCGGCGCTACTGTAAATATGGATGGCACCAGTTTATACCAGGCTGTGGCCGCAGTTTTTATTGCACAGGCTTTTGGAATGGATCTTTCTTTAACAGCACAATTGGGAATTATTCTTACCGCTACGCTGGCTTCTATTGGTTCTGCTGCTGTGCCAAGTGCTGGCATGGTTATGCTGGTGATAGTATTGGCACAGGCGGGTATTCCGGAAGCCGGTCTTGCTTTGATCTTTGCCATTGACCGTCCATTGGATATGCTTAGAACGGTGGCAAATGTAACCAGCGATTGTACAGTTTCTACAGTAATTGCAAAATCTATCAATAAATTAAAAGAACCCAAAGTGGCTATATCTTAGAAAACATTTCAGGCAATTTCCTGTTTTTCTGTATAGTGCCGAACCCTTAGCTTTGAGAACTTTAAAACCGTCTTAATGAACAAACGCATTGCCGGGTTAACTGCTTTAGTTGCTTTTACAATTGTTGCACTTCTGCATTTTTTACATTTAAATAATTGGGTTCAGTTTCCGGATTTGCTTTTACAGGTTATCCGATGGATTTTTGTGGGAACCCTGGTCATTTTTGCCTGGTACAAAAAATCGCTGACCACATGGATTTTGGTAGCAATGGCCATAGGTGTTCTGATAGGGTTGGACTTTCCTGCATTTTCACAGAACCTGAAATTCCTTAGTTCTATTTTTCTGAGATTGGTTAAAACCATTGTAGCTCCTTTATTATTTGCCACTTTAGTTGTGGGCATTGCCAGTCATGCTAATTTGAAACAAGTGGGCCGCATGGGTTGGAAATCCCTGTTGTATTTTGAGGTTGTAACAACTATTGCACTGGTAATCGGCCTTGTTTTTATTAACATCACAAAAGCAGGTGTCGGCATTGAGGTTCCGGAAGAACTGTTAAAAGAATTGCCGGCTGTAACTGTAAAAACCTGGCAAGATCATATCATTGATATTTTTCCTGAGAACATCATTAAATCAATCTACGAAGGAAATGTTTTACCAATAGTTGTGTTCAGCGTCATATTCGGTATTGCAATGGCTTTGCTGAATGAAAAAAAGAAAAAACCATTGCTGGAATTTTCTGAAAGCATGGCTGAAACCATGTTCAAATTCACCAATATCATCATGTATTTTGCTCCGTTTGGAGTTGGTGCTGCAATTGCAGTTACTGTGGGGCATTTGGGAATTGATATTCTGAAAAATCTTTTCCTGCTGCTGATCACTTTATATATAGCACTGATCACCTTCCTGCTGGTTGTGCTATTACCGGTAGCTTTATTTGTTGCAAAAATTCCAATTAAGAAATTTATCCAGGCTATTAAAGAACCTGTTTCCATTGCTTTTGCAACTACCAGTTCAGACTCTGCATTACCCAAAGCTTTGGAGAACATGGAAAGGTTTGGTGTGCCGCGAAAAATAGTTTCATTTGTAATTCCTACCGGTTATACATTTAACCTGGATGGAACCACTCTTTATTTATCGCTTGCCTCTATTTTTGTAGCCCAGGCAGCTGGTATGGATCTTTCGTTTGGGCACCAGATGCTTATCGGATTATCACTCATGCTAACAAGTAAAGGAGTTGCAGCAGTACCCCGGGCATCTTTGGTTATTCTGATTGCAACAGCCAGTACTTTTAATTTTCCACTATGGCCCATCATGGCTATTTACGGAATTGATGAATTAATGGATATGGCCAGAACATCTGTCAACGTAATTGGAAATACTTTGGCAAGTTGTGTAATAGCTAGATGGGAAGGAGAATTTGATGATAAAAAAGCATTGGCCTTTTCAGAGGCAGCATCTGATGCAATCAGGGAATAAAATAAATTTATAAAAATTAAGAGATGGATATTTTTCTATTAGAAGCATTTCATTGGACTAATTTATTACAACCCCAGTTTTATATTGAAAATGGTGGTTTGTGGTTGTTACTATTTGTTGTGTTTGCAGAAACCGGCTTATTCTTCGGGTTTTTTTTTCCGGGGGACTCCCTGCTATTTGTAGCAGGAATATATGCGCATAAGATAGGTCAGGATCCGGGACTGGCATATCAATTCTTAAAACTTTTTAACCTGGGCCATATACAGAATGAATGGGTTGATCTCCTGGTTTTATCAGCATTGATTTCTTTTTGTGGTATCATGGGGAATACTGTTGGATACTGGACGGGCAGGAAAGTAGGACCTGCCATGTATACCTGGAAAGATCGTTTCCTGTTTAAAGCAAGATATCTGTACCAGGCAAAAGAATTTTATGACAAACATGGAGGCGTTGCCATTATCGTAGCCCGGTTTTTACCTTTTATCAGAACCTTTGCTCCTATTGTAGCAGGAATTGTACAAATGGACAGAAAGAAATTTCATTTCTTTAATGTGGTAGGATGTATAGCATGGGTATTCAGTATGATCTTTGCCGGATATTTTTTGCAAAAATGGATTTTGGAGCAATTTGGTTTTGACTTAAAAAATCATCTTGAATTAATAGTGATCGGCATTGTGCTGGTAACAACTGCACCAGTACTTATCAAAGTATTTACAGGGAGGAATAATAAACCTGCTTCATAAACTTGTTTTAAAATTAAAATAAATTTCAACTCCTTCATGTCACTGAAAAAATCAGATTCAATATTCCATATTGCAGTAATTGTTGCCGCACTTGGATACTTTGTTGACATTTATGATTTGCTGCTTTTTGCAATTATCCGGGTTGAAAGTTTGAAATCCATGGGCCTTACCCCTGAACAGATATCTGTAGAAGGCGAAGCTATTTTGCAATGGCAAATGATTGGTTTGCTTTTGGGCGGAATTATAGCTGGTGTGATTGCAGATAAAAAAGGCAGGCTCAGTGTGCTTTTTGGTTCCATACTTTTTTATTCGCTGGCCAATATTGCAAATGGAATGGTACAAACTGTAGAGCAGTATAAAATCATACGCTTCCTGGCAGGTCTGGGTTTGGCAGGCGAACTGGGTGTTGGAATTACACTTGTTTCCGAATTGATCTCAAAAGAAAAAAGAGGGATTGCTACTTCATTGGTTGCCGGAATTGGTTTAACTGGCGCTGTTGTAGCTTTTATAATGAAAAATAATTTTGACTGGAGAACCTGTTATTATATTGGAGGAGGGTTAGGTTTACTATTGTTAATTCTCCGGATTTCTGTTTACGAATCCGGTATGTTTAAAGAAATAAAAAAGACCAACCTGCAAAAGGGAAACTTCTTTATGTTGTTTACGAATAAGGACCGGTTTAAAAGGTATCTGAACGGCATTTTGATTGGATTACCCACATGG
>CAZOOT010000130.1:6264-8893 GCA_964581455.1 uncultured Chitinophaga sp.
TGTACTCGTTGCTTTTTCAAATGATTTTGGTAAATGGATGAATATCCAGGAACCCATTGATCCCGGAAAAGCAATCATGTTTGCTTATGTAGCCATTTCTATTGGTGATATATTGATTGGTTTTGTAAGCCAATGGTTAAAAAGCAGGAAGCATGCTTTATATATTTTTTATTTTATTACTTCCATTTTCATGGTTTTGTTTTTTACAGCACAATGGAATGGTACGGCAGACAGAATGTATTGGATATGTGCAGGCCTTGGATTTGGTACCGGGTTCTGGGCAATTTTTATAACAATGGGAGCGGAGCAGTTTGGAACCAACCTCCGGGCAACGGCTGCAACTACAATACCCAATATGGTGAGAGGAATGCTGGCTATTTTTATTATTCCCTTATTTAAATTTTTAAGAGAACTTACAGATTATTATACCGGGGCGTGGCTGGCGGCCATAATTATTATGCTGATTACTGTGATAGCCGCGGTTAATACCAGGGAAACCTTCGGGAAAGATCTTAATTATGTGGAAACTTAGACTGTGGCCAAATTTCTGATCATACGTTTTTCTTCTTTAAGTGAAATTCTCCTTTCTACCCCGGTTATTCGTTGTTTGAAAAAACAATTACCAGAAACTGAACTGCATTTTCTTACAAAGATTGACCATGCATCAGTTTTAGAGAATAATCCTTTTATTGATAAAGTAATTGCTCTCTCCTTTAGTTGGGAAACTATGTTGCACCAATTAAAAAGAGAGAACTATGATTTTGTGATTGATCTTCAGCATAGCCGATATACTTCGGGACTGAAAAATGAATTAGGTGTAAGATCATTTTCCTATAACAGGTTAAGTATTCAAAAATGGATATATACAAATCTGAAATGGAACCTGGTACCTACCGATCATCTGGTTGACAGATTTATGAATACAGTCAGCTCATTTGGAATTATTAATGACCAGGAAGGATTAGATTATTATATTCCTGAAAAAGATAAAGTAAAATTAAAAGATATTCCAACAGCTCATCATGCTGGATTTATTGGGCTGGCAATAGCGGCAACTTACAATACCAGAAAACTTCCGGTAGAGAAACTGGAAAATCTTTGTGCCGGTATAAATCATCCGATTATTCTAATAGGAGGAGAGGAGGATATAGCGATAGGAAAGCGCATAGCTGCAATAGATCCAATTAAAATTTATAATTCTTGCGGGAAATTTAATTTGAATGAAAGCGCAGATCTGGTCTACAAATCAAAATTTATCGTTACACATGATTCGGGTTATTTGCATATTGCTGTTGCTTTTAAGAAACCCGTTATTTCGGTTTGGGGAAACACGGTTCCTGAGTATGGGTTGGTTCCTTATTATGGAAAATCAAAAGTAAAAAACGAAATAATTGAAATAAGAGATCTGAAATGCAGGCCCTGTAACGATAGGGGATATAAAAAATGCCCCAAGGGGCATTTCAATTGTATGAATAAGATATCAGTGAATAAAATTACCGATACCATTAAAGTATTTCTCCAATAGGGAGACGATGTTTTTGAACCCAATCATGTGGGTGGTTTTGCAAAAGGCCTTGGATATTTAACTCTGAATTTACTATTTACCCCAGGTAAGAATAGTAATCAAAGAAATGGCAAGTACGATAAAAGTGATCAAAATCGCACCTTGTACATCGGGTTTGTGTAAATAAGCGTTGAGTTTCTTCATAACAGTTATTTAAGTTAAATAATCGGGTTTCTGGTAAACTCAGGATGGCGGATTAAAACTTATTATTCAGGGTGGTTGTACTTAGGGTGGGATTGAAACAAAGTTAAATTAATCATATTAATAATCCAAAAACTAATAATATTGAATTATTCCGCTATTTCGCTCAATTCCAACCAGCGCATTTCTTTTTCATCAAGCAGGCTGGAAATAACCCCGATGCGGAGGGAAAGTTGATTAAGGTCATCAAATGGGGTGTTGGTATTATTCAGCTTCTCAGTTATGGTCAGCTTTTCTTTACTCAATTCAGCAATTTCTTTTCCCAGTAATTCAAATTCCCTTTTTTCTTTAAAACTAAATTTCTTTTTTGGAGAAAGATCTGTTTTTTTATTGGATAATTCCGGGGATTTGGTTGTTACCTTTAATGCTTCTTTGGCAATTTGAGATTCCTCTTCAAGGGCCAATCGGTATAAAGAATAATTTCCTGGAAAATCTCTAATCATTCCCTTGCCTTCAAAAACAAAAATATGGTCAACAAGCCGGTCCATAAAATAACGGTCGTGTGATACAATCAAAATACAACCGGAGAACTCGTTTAAAAAATTTTCGAGGATACCCAGTGTAGGCAGGTCCAGGTCATTGGTGGGTTCATCCAGGATCAAAAAATTGGGGTTACGGAAAAGTATAGAAAGCAAATGAAGCCTTCTTTTTTCTCCACCACTCAACATGCTGATATAGGTATATTGCTTTTCGCCGTCAAATAAAAACAATTCGAGAAACTGCGCCGCACTTAATGAACCTCCTTTTGCCAATGGAAAATTTTCTGCAATATTTTTTACGAATTCAATGACCCGCATGTCATCTTTTATTTCCAGGCCTTGCTGGGAATAGTTGCCAAAAATAACTGTGTCTCCGGTATTGATT
>CAZOOT010000131.1:0-8830 GCA_964581455.1 uncultured Chitinophaga sp.
ACTTTTTGAACTTATGGCAATGGATTTTATGATCATGGCCATATTTTCCATATCGAGTGTTTCAATATGGTCAGTTACTTTATGATAATGCGGTTCATTCTCCATTTTGGCTGTGGAAATAGTATGAGCTGGTACGCCTAACCTTGCCAGTGTTGCGTTGTCGGATCTATAAAATAAATTCTGTTCCGGATAAGGATCAGGATAAAAAGTAAAGCCGCTTCCTTCCAGGTTTTTTTGCATGATGCTACCCATATCGGTTTTCTCATAGCCTGTAATGAATGCAGAATTTTTCCCCCATTTACTTTCTGTACCTATCATTTCGATATTGAACATCGCTTTCACTTTTTCCGGATTCAATTGCAGTGAAAAATATTGAGAACCGAACCCTCCTATCTCTTCAGCAGTGAAAGCAGCGAAAATTATTGTCCGATCATTATTTCCCAAAGCTTTAAAATATTTTGCAAGCATGATCACAGTTGTAGTTCCTGCAGCGTCATCATTGGCTCCATTAAAAATACTGTCTCCATTAACGGGTTTCCCCACACCCACATGATCATAATGTGCTGAAAAAACTATGTATTCATCTTTTTTGGAATTGCCTGGCAAAACTCCCACTACGTTTGCAAGTTTTTGTTCAGTGATCTCATGTTTGGCATCAACAGAAAAAGTGGAAACTTTTTTATCTGTAAGTATAAAGACGACACTTTTATCCGATTTAAAAATTCCCCGCTTTAGTCCTGAAAGCCTCCCAAAATTTGAGGAATGGCTGGTATCTACAATTACCAGGAGATTCTTACCTGAATTCATTAAACTTCTTGCTTCCCGGGTGAGGTTTGCTCCACCGGCAATCTTCATTGTTTCATACCCCGATTTTTCATTGATCTTTAATTCAGGTTGAGATGTAATTGCAATTATATTTTTTCCTTCAACAGTTTCGTTATTTATAATTCCTGAAATGCTGATTAACCTGGGTTGTATCATGATGAATTCCTGTTTAAAACTTCCACTGTTTTTCCAGGTAACCAATCCGCTTTTTTTAAATTCTTCAGAAATAAAATCTGCAGCCTTATCTATTTCCGGAGAAAAAGTTTTTCTGCCTTTCATATCATCAGATGACAGGAATTTTTCAATTCGCTCTACTTCTTTTACATGAATGATCTTTTCAATATCCTGTCCGAAAACAAAAAAGGTTGTTGTGATCAACAACCCGGCGAGTAAAAATTTCTTCATTAGTAATAATATTTTCTTAATTAATCTGATCCAAATTCCACAATTGGTTTTTGCATATTGTCTATTGCTTATTTTCTACAGGCTCATCATTTCTTTAAACCTTACAGTTTGCCTGCGGCTTACTTCTATTTTTTCACCTCCTTTCAGGTCCAGTAATAATCCGCCATTGAAATAAGGCTCAATTTTATCAATCATTCTCAGGTTCACAATATGTTTTCTGTTTGCCCTGAAAAATGTTTTTGGGTCCAGTCTTTCTTCCAATGCATTCAGCGATTTTAAGATCAGCGGTTTGTTTACACCAAAAAATACTTTGGCATAATTACCTACACTTTCAAATAACCTGATCTCATTTAATTTCACAAACCAGCATCTTTCGCCATCTTTTACAAATACCTGGTCATCTTCGCCAAGCATGGATTGATTGTTGCCAACAGGTTCAGCCTGGCTTTCTTTGGAATCTGTAAAATGCAATTTTTGAATTGCATCTGCCAGTCTTTTTGGTTCAATTGGTTTTAACAAATAATCCAAAGCATTAACTTCAAATGCCTTCAATGCATACTCATCGTAAGCTGTAGTAAAAATTACCTGTGGGGCCCGGTCCAGTTCGCTTAACATATCAAAGCCGGTTTTGCCAGGCATTTGTATATCCAGAAAAATAAGATCTGGTTGCAGGCTGCTGATTTTATTAATTCCTTCATCTGCATTTGTTGCTTCATCAACTACTTCAATTTCTGGAAAATCCTGAAGGAGTTTTTTCAGTTCAGTCCTGGCCAGGCGTTCATCATCAATAATAATTGCTCGCATGGAAAATGTTTTAGTAGTGTATTTGTAATGGAAGTAATATTCTAGCTTCTACCATATCAGGTGATATTTGCATAATATTAAACCGGGCTTTTTCTCCATATAAAAGACTTAGCCGGCTAAGTGTGCTGGGAAGTCCGAAACTTTCACCAATTTCAACTCCATTCAATTTGCCGGTATTTTGCACTGAAAGTTCATGAAAATCTCCTTTAAAATCTGAAATAATTTTTACCCTGCCTCCGCTGACATGTTTATTGATGCCATGTTTAATAGCATTCTCCACCAGGGTTTGTAACATCATAGGCGGTACGGGTTGGTCAAGTGTGTCTTCGTCAATATCATATTCCACAATCAAGCGGTCTTCGAACCGCATATACTCCAGCGCCAAATAATCTTTTACAATATTCAGTTCATTCTCCAGGGGAACTGTTTCCAATTTTTCTGTTTGCAAACTACTTCTTAAAATATTACTCAGTTCAGTAATTGCATTTCTGGCACGACCCGGGTTTTCATCTATCAATGCACGGATACTGTTTAAAGAATTAAAAATAAAATGCGGATTGATATGGGCCTTGATTGTTTTTAGTTCCAGTTCTTTTACCATTGATTCCAGTTTCAATGTATCCAATTGCTGTCTTTGACTTTTTGTTACAAAATGATACATGAAATAAATAAGGTTCCAGATAAAGAAGTAAAGGAAAAAATAAAAGGCGCCGCTAAGTGTCAGAAGAAAAAAATTGTTTTTGAATTCCCTTTCGGTTCTGTTCAGCAGATCAAAATTCAATAACAATAAATTATCCAGCGTAGAAGCAGCCATTGCAAATACCAGCGTAATGATCAGAAATTGCAACAATTGGGTCTCTAACCTTTTTTGTAAAAGATTCAATCCAATGATCACATACCGCATGATATGTGTAAAAACGATACCCGTAATAACGAAAATAGTAAGGCGGCCAAAAAATGTATTCCGGTCTCCGGCGGTTGCCAGCCTGTCAAATGAAAATGCAAAGAACAGGTTGATAAGGGTAAACAATCCCCAACCACAAAATTGAAAAAGCCAGTAGCGCTTATTATTTGTTGACATGTGCCTATAAATATAGTATCAAATTTAAAAGATTCGTCAAGCGATGGCCTTTTCTTTTGATTAATGGTAAATAGGAAAGGTAAATGGAAAACGAAGTGAAATAAATAGCAATTTCATGACAGTTTGATAAGAAAATATTGGGGTAGTTCCGAAAGCTTTAAAACATTAATTTTACAACGAAAATTTAACCATGCACATATCAGCTGGCCCTTTATTACAAACGATCAATTCCCCTGAAGATCTGAAAAAATTACCCCGTGAAAAGCTTCACCAGGTATGTGATGAGCTGCGGCAATATATCATTGATGTTGTGAGTGTTCATGGTGGTCACTTTGGTGCAAGCCTGGGAGTGGTAGAACTTACTGTTGCTCTTCACTATATATATAATACTCCCTATGACCAGCTGGTGTGGGATGTAGGACACCAGGCATATGGACATAAAATTTTAACCGGGAGAAGGGATATATTTCCAACTAATCGGAAATATGGCGGATTAAGCGGTTTTCCCAAAAGAAGCGAAAGTGAATACGACACTTTTGGAGTAGGGCATTCTTCTACTTCCATTTCCGCAGCATTGGGAATGGCGATTGCTGCAAAATATAAGGGTGAAAAAAACAGGAAAGTAACTGCAGTAATTGGTGACGGAGCCATGACGGCCGGACTTGCTTTTGAAGGATTAAATCATGCTGGTGTTGCAGATGCAGATATGCTGATCATCCTCAATGATAATTGCATGAGCATCGATCCGAATGTAGGTGCATTAAAAGAATACCTGACAGATATCACTACCTCTCCTACCTATAATAAATTCCGTGATGAAGTTTGGAACCTGATGGGCAAATTACCGGTGGGTAAAAATTTTACCCGTGATATGGCCAGTAAGATGGAAGCCGGAATGAAGGGAATGGTAAGTAAAAGCAGTAATTTATTTGAAGCCCTCAACCTTCGCTATTTCGGACCAATTGACGGGCATAATATCACGAAGTTGGTTGACACATTAAAAGATCTTCGTGAAATACCAGGACCCAAACTTCTGCATATTGTAACTGTAAAAGGAAAAGGTTATAACCTGGCAGAAAAAGACCAAACCAAATGGCATTCGCCAGGTTTGTTTGATAAAATAACAGGAGAGATACAAAAGAAAAAATTTGACCTGCCTCAGCCTCCCAAATACCAGGAAGTGTTTGGCCATACCATTATTGAACTGGCAGAAAAGAATGAGAAAATATTTGGCATCACTCCAGCAATGCCTTCAGGCTCTTCATTGAAATACATGATGGAGAAAATGCCCAACCGTGCTATTGATGTGGGTATTGCAGAACAACATGCTGTGACGGTAAGTGCAGGATTGGCCACACAGGGCATGAAAGTATTTTGCAATATCTATTCTTCTTTTATGCAAAGAGCATATGATCAGGTGGTGCATGATGTGGCAATTCAAAACTTACCGGTTATCTTCTGTCTCGATCGGGCTGGTCTGGTAGGTGATGATGGCCCAACCCATCATGGCTGTTATGACATCCCTTATATGCGTTGCATTCCAAACATGATCGTAAGTGCACCGATGAATGAAAGCGAACTGCGAAACCTGATGTACACTGCACAACTGGAAACAACAAAAAATCCTTTTGTGATCCGCTATCCGAGAGGCGAAGGTGTGATGCCGGAATGGAAAACAGAAATGAAAGAAATTAAGATTGGCACCGGAAGGAAATTAAAGGATGGAAAAGATATTGCGATTCTAACAATAGGTCATCCTGGTAATTTTGCCGCTTCCGCTATCCGTGATTTGAAAAATGATGGCCTCAATCCGGCGCATTATGACTTAAGGTTTGTAAAACCCATAGATGAAAATTTATTGCATGATGTCTTTGCAAATTTTAATAAAGTAATTACGGTGGAAGATGGAACTGTTGTTGGCGGATTCGGATCAGCAATTTTAGAATTCATGAATGTCCATCATTATAAAGCTGAATTAAAAATGCTGGGTATTCCCGATCGTCTTATAGAGCATGGTACTCCTAAAGAACTTCATCATGAATGTGGTTATGATGCGTCTGCGATTAAAGAAGCTGTACTGGAAATGATGAGGGGGAAAATCTCTGTCAACGCCTCCCTCCTTCAATAATTTTTTTTATTAATTTTCATTTTCCTTTTCAATTCCCTTTTCCTTAGATTTATATTTTACCGGCATTTCCGGGAAATGCCAAATGAATTTATTTTAAAAAAAATAATATGGCAAAACCAAATGGCGGAAATTTGAGTCCGGAAAGGCGTAAAGCTTTTGAAAAATTAAAAATTGATCCCAAAGACCGTGTTATCCTTTCGCTAGACGGAGGGGGAATGAGAGGAATTCTTACTATACAGTTATTAAAAAAACTTGAAGAAGTGGCAGAAATGCCCTGTTATGATTTATTTGATATGGTAGCTGGCACTTCCACCGGGGGTATTATAGCAGGGTTAATCACCTGCGGATTTACAGCATCTGAAATTGAAGAAAAATATGAGGTCCTGATCAAGCAGGTATTTCATCCCCGCCCGACAGGTAACCGTTTTGTTAATCCCCCACAATACAGTAAAAAAAAGTACCGTGTATTGCTGAAAGAAATTATCGGGGATAAATTGACGCTGGAAGAAGCCTGTAAGAAAAAAGACCTGGACTTATTGTTAACAGCCAGAGATATGGCTGCTGCTGAGGAAACATTTTTTACCTGCTTCAAACAAAAAAAAGACGGGAGTTATTATGGCACCTATAAAGATGTATTGCTGAGGGCGGTGATGGAATCTACCATGTCGGCCCCTACTTATTTTTATCCGCTGGAACGATTTGTGGATGGTGGAGTGACTACACACAATAATCCTAGCCTGGCTACTTTTATTGAAGCTGTTTCCTATAGTACCAGGTATAAAGACAGGGATTATAGGGAATATTTTGCAAAACAAGTTACTCTTTTCAGTTTTGGAACCGGTGCCACACAGAAATTTATTAAACCAACCAAAACGCTTAATCCAAAAGGGGTTGACATCATGTTCTGGTTAAATTGGCTATTGGACGAGACGAATGAAGATGCCAGTTCAGTTCAGACAAATACATTTCGTTCATTTATGATGCTGGAGTCAGTAGTATACAGAAGATACCAGATCTCCCTTGATCCAACTGCCATAAAATTGCTTCCCAATACAGATGCACTGGACGCAGAGAAATACGGATCCAAATGGCTTTGGGATCTCGATGAAAAAGTTCTTGGAAAAATTGATATGTCGGATATTAGTAAGATGGATCTTATGAAAGTGATCGGCCAACAAATGGCAGAATTTATCATACAGACCGGAAATTGTTTTACAACAGATCTGATTGATGAAAAACATAATGATATCCTGGTTTCCAGTTTCGGTGATGAGGAACGCATCAAAAAACAAATGAGTGATCCGGATTGGCTGGATAATTTCCAGGCATAAAGATTCTTCTGGGTCATCTTATTTCTAAGTAAATTTAAGCATGCAACGAACCAATCTCATTCTTGCATGCTTTTTTATTTGTGCTAACTGCTTTGCACAGCAATATCCTTTTGTTCATTATACTCCTAAAGATGGTCTTATCAGCAACAGCATCCGTAGCATTTACCAGGACAGCAGGGGTCGGCTATACTTTACTTCCGGAAACGGACTGAGTGTTTATGATGGTTCCCGTTTTAGTAATTACACATCAAAGAATGGTTTAGGTTTTGATATTGTGAACTGTGTAATGGAAATGGGTGATGATTCGATTTGGATCTTTACAAATAGTCCTGCTATCAACTGCTTCGCAAAAGGTAAAATGACAAAGGTTACCTTAAACGGAACACCGATTATTGTCAATCAATTGATAAAAGATGAACAAAATAATTTTTATGCAGCATCTGATGAAGGTCTTTACAAGTTCGTTCACAATGAGTTTATCAAATTACCATTCATTGATATAGAAGGTAAAGACAAAAGCCGTTTTATATCTTTTATTCATTCTTCCGGCGATTATTTGCTGGTTGAACATGATTATTCGCTTTTACCCGGTGAAAAACCTGTCTTGTATTTATATAATAAGATCACACAAAAGATCGTGGCAGAAGCAGAAAATATCGCTTCGTTAGATACCGCTCCCGATGGTCGCATTTGGGTGACTACAGATAAAAAAGTGATGGCCCTCGATACTATGGCATTAAACAGAGGAAAAATTATGTTGAAGGATCTTTCACCTGCCTACGATAAAATAAAAAACCTGGGACGATATTTCATAGAATTTGATCGTGGAAATAATTGCTGGCTCGGAGATCAAAGCAGTGTTCTGTTAAAAATAGAACCTGATGGCCATATCACTTCTTTCCCCGCTTCTTCAGGGTTAAACATGTTTTTTATCAATACAATTTTCCTGGACCGGGAGAATATCACATGGATCGCTACTAATAATGCCGGTGTAAATAAGCTGGTACAAAGCAATTTTTCTCTTACAGCAAATCCTTTTGGCTTTAGTTCATTAACATATGATATTTCATTTTTCCGGGATAAAGACCAACTCCTGCTTTATTCCAATAAGGATTCAAAACTTGCAATCATTAAAAATGATACAAATATTTCCTATTTAAATCTCAACAAAGCAAATGAAACAAAACAGATCATTGAAACTCTTTATGGTTTTTTTGGGGTTTCACTAAATAAGATCGAAGAATTGACCTTAAAAGGCAATACTCTTTATCCGGGGATCATTCTTAGTGATTCAATAGACAATGTGTATAGTGGATCGTTGGTTGATAAAAACGGGAACTTTATCGTTTGTGGTAAAAATAGCATCACAGCTATTGTAAATGGCAGAATCATTTGCAGAAGAAGTTTGAATTTTTTTGCAGATCAGGCTGCATTAGATAGTAATGGAAATGTCTGGGTGGCAACACGGGCCAATGAATTGACGATGTTTACACCCAATATCAATGATCCGGCCAATTATCTTGAACAAAAAAAAGTATTCTCAAAAGAGCTATCTGATTTTTCTCCACGATCGATCATTATCGATAAAAATGATAATATTTGGATCGGTACAAGACGGCACGGCATCATTGTATATAGTGTTATTGAGGGAAGCCTGGTTAAAAAATTTGCGATAACAACAGCATCGGGATTGTCTGATGATTTTACAACTCATCTCACTTGTGATGCAAATAATAATATTTGGGCATGCAGCGCTTTAGGTCTTGATAAAATAAGTGTAAGTAATGGGGTGCCTGTTATAGAGAACATTACAAAACAAAACAACATTTACCAAAGTGTTTTCAAAGTAGTGATCGATAAAAATAATATAGCCTGGGGATTGGTGTCCAATGGACTTATTAAAATTTTACCAGAAGATAAAAGAACAAACGACTATTCTCCAACATTGATGCTGGGTATGATCAAGGCCGGCAAGGATACAATTTTTAAAAACTCTTCATTTTCTTACAAACAAAATAATCTCAGTTTTTATTTTTCCGCTACATCCTTCCTTGATGAAAAACAAATTTTATACAGCTATCGGCTACATGGTGGAAGTAATGACCAATGGTCAGAACCATCAAACAATACAACTGTATCATTTATTGATCTGCCACCCGGTAATTATAACTTAGATATCAAAGCAATTTTTCCAGCAGGCCGATATCCGGAACAAATGATCAGTTATAAATTTTCAATAACTCCCGCCTGGTGGCA
>CAZOOT010000132.1:0-8795 GCA_964581455.1 uncultured Chitinophaga sp.
CCACAGCTCCACCGAATAAAACAGCAAACATATCAAGGCTCATTGCGCCAAACAATGCTTTTTGTTTGATCACAAATCGTAATCCTTCTTTTACTCCTTCCCAGGTTTTTGTTTTTCCGGGCTGATATAATACCGGCTTCGGCTTTACAAATTGAAAAAGGAAAAAGGAAATAAAAATGAAAACACAGACTAGTATAAATGCGACAGTGATATTTGTAAAGCCCAACAAAAGGCCAGCAATGGCAGGTCCTGATACAGCAGCAATCAACCATGTCATACTGTTTATGGAAACTGCTTTTACCAATGACATGGTATCTACAATTTGCGCCAGAAAAGCATTGAAAGCAGATGAGCTATATGCTCTTACAACACCGGTACCGAAAACAAGCAAATAGATACTCCATTCAATTATTTGCCTGGAATAATTTTCGGTAAACCAGTTGGAAGTACAAACGAGCAAACCTGCCATTAAAAAAAAGTACGCAGCAATACATATACTGATCAAACGCTGCTTATTGCTTTTATCTACTTTCACTCCTGCAGGTAAGGCAATCAGAATGGCGGGAATTACTTCACTTAAACCTAAAACGCCTAATGCCAGTTTACTTCCTGTTACTTCATAAAGTTTCCATCCCAAAAGCACAGGAGTCATCCGGAGCCCGGCTATAAAAAGTACTCTTGCAATAATGAACCATGTAAATTCTTTATTGATGATAACTAAAGAACCACGGTTTGCTTGATTTGACATGAATTATCAGGAAATTAAGAATTTGTTACTCTTTTAAGAAAATTTCTGGAACAATCAATTATAGTTTCTGTCCTATCAGAATATTTCATGCTAAATTTTTTTCACATTTCCTCCAAATCTATTGATTAATCCATTTATTCGTGGTTCTATGGCAGTGTAATATATCGCTGCCCATTTTCAAAATCTTTTGAGAGTGCTTCAATTACAACCTGAAGGTGTTTCTCATTACCAATAAAATCCGCATTGGATGCATCGATGAAAATGGTCTTTATATTGTGCTGCTTGATATAGTGGGTGTATGTTTCCTGAATGTTGAATAAATATTCATCCGGGATATTTTGTTCATAGGGCCTTTTTCTTTTCTTTATATTTTCCTGCAGTTTGTGTACAGGTGTATGTAAATAAATTAAAAGATCGGGTTGCAATAATTGCTGGTGTATGATCTCAAAAAGCCGCTGGTAAAGCCTGAATTCATCTTCGGGTAAATTCACTTTTGCAAAAAGCAGGCATTTTGTAAAGAGATAGTCTGAAATAGTAATGGATTTAAAAAGATCTTTTTGCTGAATCAGGTCTTTGAGCTGTTTGAACCTTTCTGCCATGAAAAAAAGTTCAAGAGGGAATGCGTATTGTTTTGGATTTTCATAAAATTTAGGAAGAAAAGGATTGTCGGCAAATTCTTCCAGCACCAGCCGGGCATGATAATGCCTGGATAGCATGTGAGCTAAAGTTGTTTTCCCTGCCCCGATATTCCCTTCAATGGTTATGAAATGATAATTCATGAATTTTTCCCCCTATTACTGATTTAATAACGGGAGCTGCAAAATAAACGAATTGAGACTTTGAAGTTTTAAACAATGATAGTTTGTGGATAAATCCTGAGAATAATTTTTTTATTCACAGATTTTTTTAACAGGAAGATTATCTTCACATTCATCTAATAATTGGGAGATCTTTTTTTTAAAAACCGGGTGTACCAGCTCAGGCGCAATCTCAGCAAGGGGAACCAATACAAACCGCCGTTTATTTATTTCAGCGTGGGGTATTTTTAAAAAACGGAGATCGTGGATCTCTTCATTAAAAAAAAGAATATCAATATCAATAATTCTTGGGGCCAGTTTTTCCTTTCTCACCCTTCCCATGAGTTTTTCCAGTTTCAATATCTTCCGGATCAGCTGCCTTGCATTTAATAAAGTTTGTATTTGCAGTACCTGGTTTAAAAAAGTGGGCTGGTTGGTATTTCCCCATGCATCTGTTTCATAAAGCGAAGAAATATTTTGAATTGGTCCGCAATTCTCCCCGATTAATTCCTTTGCACGAAGAAGATTCTCTTTTTTCTTGCCTAAATTGCCACCTATCAATAAATATGCTGTATTCATAATCGAGCTGTTATCAATGGGATCAAATATCTTTATTTTTACGGATTAAAATAATTAAGTATATGGGTGGTTTTTTTAAAATATTTTTTGCATCATTGCTTTCCTTGCTCGTATTTTCTGTAAGCTCTTTTTTTCTGTTGATAGCCCTGGTAGCAGGATTTGCAACAAGTGAAAAGCCGGCTGTGGCAAAAAGTTCAATTCTGGTAATAAATCTGGGGCAACCATATTTTGAACAACAATTAGAGAATCCATTAGCCAGTTTTAGCAGCAATGATGAATTAAACGTTCCCGGAGTTTATGATGTGGTAAGATTGATCAATAAAGCTAAAACTGATGATAATATCAATGGCATTTATCTTCTTTCAGGAATGAACCCAAATGGTTTTGCTACTTGTGAGGAGATCAGGGAAGCATTGAAAGATTTTAAAAAAAGCGGGAAGTTTCTATATGCCTATGGCGAAACGATGAACCAGAAATCTTATTATGTTTCCAGCGTAGCTGATAAAATATTTGTAAACCCGAAAGGATTAATAGACTGGACCGGATTTAATTCAGAAATATTATTCCTGAAAGGCACTTTGGAAAAACTGGATATAGAACCTCAGATATTTTATGCAGGAAAATTTAAAAGTGCAACGGAACCTTTCCGTACCGATAAAATGACCGAAGAGAATAAACTGCAAACCTCAACATGGTTAGGGGACCTCTACAATCATTTTTTATTAAAGATTTCAGAATCCAGGAACATGGATACAGCATTATTACGACAGCTTGCCAATGAAGGTCTGGTTCAGACGCCTCAGGATGCTGTTGAGAAAAAGCTGATTGACGGTGTGAAATATGATGATGAAATAAGGGATAATTTCAAAGAAGAACTGGGCTTGGGCAAATATGATAAAATAAATTTCATATCCATTAACCGCTATTTCAAAGCAGTTAATTATAAAAAGTTTGGCAGCGAATCAATTGCCCTGATATATGCTCAGGGAGATATCATTGATGGAAAAAGTGAAGACCAGTTTGTCATTGGCAGCAGCGATTATATCAAACTTATCCGTAAAGCCCGTTTGGATAAATCCATCAAAGCAATAGTAGTAAGAGTGAATAGCGGTGGCGGCAGTGCATTAGCCAGTGAAAATATATGGCGTGAACTTTCACTTGCGAAAAAAGAAAAACCAGTGGTGGTGAGTTTTGGTGATGTAGCTGCTTCAGGCGGCTACTATATCTCCTGTTCAGCAGATAGTATTTTTGCAAGTCCCACTACTATTACAGGATCAATTGGTGTATTTGGCATTATTCCCAATATGCAGGGATTTTTTAAAAACAAACTGGGTGTAACATTTGATGGTGTAAAAACCGGGCCTTATGCTGATATGGGAGCAATCTACAGGCCGGTAACTGAGAAGGAAAAAGTATTCATTCAAAACAGTGTGGATGGTATTTATAATAGTTTTAAAGAAAGAGTAGCTGAAGGAAGAAACAGCACGGTAGAATTTGTGGACAGTATCGGACAGGGCAGGGTATGGAGTGGAACAAAAGCAATTAAAATCGGGTTGGTAGATAAATTCGGCGGATTGCAGGATGCAATAGAATCTGCAGCACGAATGGCGAATCTAAAAGATTACCGTTTGAAAGAATACCCGGAAGTAAAAAATATTTTTGACCGTTTATTTGGCTCCGGCGATAATACAATGAAGACGCAAACTTTAAAATCAGAATTGGGCGAGGATAATTTTAAGATTTATAAAGAGCTGATACGAATAAAAAAAATGACGAATTCTATACAGACAAGATTGCCATTTGAATTTTTCATTCATTAGTCAATACATTTGTTTTCTAAATTTTATTAATGTCAAAACCATTCAGTCAGGTCAGGGCAATGCTGGCCATTACCCGCGGTAGCCTGGTTGCAGTTTTCAGAAGTCCTTCTGCAGTCATTTTCAGTTTTGTATTTCCCCTGATCTTTATTCTGGTTTTTGGATTTATTGGCGGCAGTGGCAGAGTGGCCGTCCGGGTTGCTTTTGATAAGCATAGTGATACTGCAAATGCGGTTTACCAGCAATTGAAAAATATTCCTGCTTTTAATATTATTGAAAAAGATGTAACAGAAACAGCAAGAGATCTGGAAAAAGGCAGGCTTTCAGCTATCATTAATATCAAGAAACCTGCAGAAGAAGGAAAGCCATTTGTTATTGAGTTAAAAACTTCTGAAGCGGTGAACCCGCAAAATATTTCTGTGATCCGTTCCATTATGGAAAGTGTGATCAAGAGTATCAATGAAAAAATGTTTAGCAATGCACCGTCAGTTGCTGAAATAAGTGATGAAGTGGTAAGTGTTCCCGGCAGAAAATACAGGACTATTGATTTTATATTACCGGGACAACTTGGTTTTTCTTTACTGAGTGCAGGAGTATTTGGCGTAGCCTTCATTTTTTTTGGCCTCCGGCAAACGCTGGTGCTGAAAAGATTTTATGCCACACCTATTAAGCGTACCTATATTGTACTTGGTGAGGCTATCAGCCGTGTATTATTTGGAATGATAACGGCGGTTGTCATCCTGTTGCTGGGTTACTTCTTATTTAGTTTTACACTGGTCAACGGATTGATCACTTTTATCGAGCTCTTATTTCTAAGCCTGGTAGGATTAATTGTTTTTATGGGTTTTGGATTTATCGTAAGTGGCCTGGCCAGAAATGAAAGTGCCATTCCTCCGTTCGCAAACCTGATCACATTACCCCAATTCCTGATAGGAGGCACATTTTTTTCCACGGATGTCTTTCCCCCCTGGTTGAAGGCAATTGCTGATTTTATGCCTTTGAAACACCTGAATGATGCCATGAGAAATGTGGCTTTTGAAGGTGCCCATCTGACAGATTGCTTAAAGCAAATCGGAATTCTTGGTTTATGGGGACTTGCGGTTTATATAGTTGCCATCAAAGTATTCAGATGGGAGTAATTGAAATTTTGGATTTATAATTTGTTTTTTTTCTATTTATGCGATTGATCAAACTTGCTTTATTGAGTTTTATTTTTTTGTTTCTGCTGGTTACCGGCATTTCGCTTTTTATTCCTTCCAGCGTCATGATCTCCAAAGCTGTGAACATGCATGCCGAACCGGATAGCGTTTATCTTGAAATTTCAAATATCCGGCATTGGAAAAAATGGCATCCTGCTTTAAAAGGACTTGCAGATGATGAATTTATTTTTATGGCGGATAGCAGTATGAAAGTGAAGAATGATTTTATTAAAATAATTCAAAGGGATAAAGCAGAAGTGCTGGCTGAATTCAGAAATGAAAAAGGCAGACCATTATTGAGCGGAATGAAGATCATTACGCATGGCAGTAATACAGATTCCCTTACAGTACAATGGTATATGGTTTTTAAATTGCGATGGTACCCCTGGGAAAAATTCAGGTCTCTTATCTACGAAAATATTTATGGTATACAAATGGAACAGGGACTTGCAAACCTGAAGCAACTAATAGAACTTAACCACTCGTCATTAAACTGACAATTTTTTACAATCATTTTCTTACATTTAATAACTAAATAAAATTATTATGAAACATTTGATTTTTTCTCTTGCAACCTTAATTACATTTTCTGCATGTGGCCAGGGCGATAAATCTCAAAGACCGAGTCCGCCTGCATTAGCTAAGGAAACAATCAGCAGCGGTGCTGAAGTTTCTATTGATTATAGTCAGCCGGCTGTAAAGGGCAGAGCTATTGGAACAGACCTGGCTACTTATGGTAAGGTATGGAGAACCGGGGCAAACGAAGCCACAGTTTTTGAAATAAACAAAGATGTAAAAGTAGAAGGCCAGCCACTACCTGCCGGAAAATATGGTCTTTACAGTATTCCCGGAGAAAATGAGTGGGTAATTATTTTCAACAAAACATGGAAACAGTGGGGTACACAATATAAAGAAGCAGATGATGCTCTGCGGGTAAAAGTAAAACCCGGAAAGGCAGCTGCTTTTACCGAGAAAATGACATTTAATATAAATAAGAACGGAAAAATATCTTTAATGTGGGGCGATGTTCAGGTAGATTTTAAAGTAGAATAAATTTTTATCCGGGGAAGCTGATCTTTCCCATAGAAACAGTTGGAATTTTATGCCGGCCTTCACCCATTTTTAATTGACCGCCGGAAACAGATTCATTGGCAAGCAGTGCAAACAGCACTGCTTCTTTTGCATCAGGGTGTATCTGAAGGTCATTTGTAGAGTAAAATTCTGCATCCTTTAATTGCGATTTTATATTCTCCATCAATAATGGATTGTGCATGCCACCACCACTTACATAAATCCTAAACCCTTTTAAATCTTTAATAGTTCTCTTTATTGCATCCACGATCATATCAGCAGATAATCGATTTAAAGTTGTCAGTTGATCCTGTACAGAAATTGAAGCTGTTCCTGATCTGTTTTGTGCATTTTGCAAATAAGAAAGATTAAATAATTCCGGCCCGATTGTTTTTGGAAAATCTTTGTAAAAAAAAGGATCATTTTTTAACTCTTCCAGCAAAGCAGGATTTACTTTTCCCGATCCGGCAATTGCAGCATCTTCATCAAAGTATTTTTTTGGAAAATGTTTTTGAACAAGTGCATCCATTAAAGTATTGCCGGGACCCACGTCGGTACTGAAAATTTTTGAAGCATCCATGTCGCCTGGAAGAAATGTGAAATTAGCAATACCTCCTATGTTGAGCATGATCCTGTTCTCCTCTTTTTTTGAGAAGATCAAATAATCGCCATAAACAGCTAAAGGGGCGCCTTCCCCTCCAGCAGCAATATGCTTTTGCCTGAAATCACTGAAGGTAATGATGCCGGTTAACACAGCAATATGATCTGCATCCCCGATTTGCAAAGTGGCATTTGGAAACTTATCATTTGGATGTAAAAATTTGGGTGCATGATAAATGGTTTGCCCATGGCTGGCGATCAGATCTATTTCCTCTTTTTTGAAATTCCATTTTATCAGACTTTCATTTATTAATTGTGCATGTTTGGCAGCGATCCATGCGTTTAAAACGCAAACTTTTTCAAGATCAGCATCACGGCGGGAAAAAACAGATTTTAATTCTTCTTTAAATGCCTGGTCATAACCTCTTGTTTCAAAATGCAGAAGTTCAACACTGGTTTCTGAACCACTGCCTTTTATTTTACAAAGTGCAATATCTAACCCGTCGAAAGATGTACCGCTCATTAAGCCAATGATCAACCTTTCTTTTTTTGATGCTATTTTATAGAGCTTTTCAATATTTGGGTTCATAAGGATAAATATAGCTTGTAATTTTTTTGGTACTCAAATCTAACCGATAATACTTGTTTTTGCGGGTTTAATCAAAATAGTGTGCATTTTTTTGCGGGTTTGAAAATTCTCCTTAGATTCACACTGCCAAATAACAACTGAAACTATGCTTAAAAAGGAAAGGCAGGAGTTTATTCTCAGGGAAATTAACTTGCATAACAAGGTGTTAACTTCAGACTTATGTGAAGCGATTAATGTTTCAGAAGATACCATACGCCGTGATCTGGCTGAGTTGGCAGAATCTGGCGATATCATTAAAGTGCATGGTGGCGCCTTATCAAAATCTTTTCATGTTTCATTTCAATCCAATGGAGTTTATTCTCATGATAATAAAAAACTAATCGCACAAAAAGCCGTATCCCTGATCAGGGATGGAATGTTTATTCTTACAACAGGCGGAACTACTATCCTGGAATTGGCAAAAGCATTACCACAGCATCTGAAAGCTACATTTTTTACCGGCAGTTTACCGGCAGCCATGGAATATATCCAGCATCCAAACATTGAAGTCATTTTTATTGGCGATCGAATTTCAAAAAATTCAAAGATTACCGTGGGTGGAGATGCCATTAATAAAATTAATGAGATTAGTGCGGACATATGTTTTCTGGGCATCAACGCAATTGATGCTGAAATTGGACTTACAGATAATGACTGGGATGTGGTGCAAATTAAAAAAGCCATGATACAGGCTTCTAAAAAAGTAGTGGCACTGACTATTGCAGAAAAAGTAAACACACAACAAAAAATAAAAGTGGCTGATATAGCTGATCTCGATATCATGATCACCGAAAAGGATCCAAAAGAAGATATTTTTTTGCCATTCAAAGGAAAAGGAATGACGATACTATAAAAATGATTACCTGTGAAAACGGTTAACAAAAAACAGTTTATATAAACCCAATCAAAATCAAATTATGAATCAAAGTTTATTGTTAAGGCCGATGCGAAAACGCATTTCTTTAACCCTGCTTTCCATTTTTCTATCTTTTGCCATATTTGCCCAGGTAAATATCAGCGGTAAGGTAACCGGGACTGATGGAAAAGGAATTTCTTTCATTTCTGTAACATTAAAGAATACAAACTATGGTGGAGTTACAAATGTTTCTGGTAGCTATAATTTTAATGCAGACATTCGCAAAGGAAATTATACGCTTGAGTTTTCCGGTGTCGGATTTAAATCAAAAGAACAGGTAATCGAGATAGGAGACGCCTCTTCGTACAAAGCCGATGTTGGTTTGGCTGAAGATGCATTGGGGCTTGATGAAGTAATTTTAACAGGTACTCTTGGGCGGGTATCAAAAAAGCAATTAGGAAATTCTATTTCTACTGTTAATGCCCGTCAATTGCAAAATA
>CAZOOT010000133.1:0-8781 GCA_964581455.1 uncultured Chitinophaga sp.
CTGTCTCTTGAAATTCCAATACCACCATCATTTCCTTCAATAATATGGTTAGGATCTTCCGGGTTGATCCACCATGCATGGTGATCAGGATGGATTCCTGAATAGGGGATCATAGTGGAAAACGATTTTCCCCCGTCTTCGCTGAAAGTAATAGTTGAGTGTACATCATAGATCCGGTTTTCATTTTTTGGATCAACATATATTTCCTGGTAATAAAACGGACGATCAGTTATCTGGTTTGGATCACTATTGACCAATTGCCATTTAAATCCACCATCATCGCTTTTATATAAACCGTTCTTTGTTGCTTCTACTTTTGCATATACTCTTGACGGCATACTGCGGGCAAATGCTACTCCGATCCTTCCCAATTGGCCTTCAGGCAATCCGTCTTCCTTGTCAAGTTTTTTCCATGTTTTTCCTCCATCAATAGTTATATGTAAGCCACTACCCACACCACCACTTTTTAAATTCCAGGGTGTTCTTCTGAATTGCCACATAGCCGCTATCAACTTATTCGGGTTTGACGGATCCATGACCAGGTCTGCACAACCGGTAGTATCATTGGCATATAAAATTTTATTCCATGTTTCTCCTCCATCAGTCGTCTTAAATACACCTCTTTCCGGATGCTCGGCATAAGGATTTCCTATTGCAGCAACATAAACAGTATTTGGATTTGTTGGATCGATCACTACACGGTGAATACAAATTGTTTTATCCAATCCCATCTTCTTCCATGTTTTTCCTGCATCCAATGATTTATAAATTCCTGCACCAAGGTTTAATGAATTGCGTGGGTTTCCCTCACCTGTTCCTACCCAAACAATATTGGGATTGCTTTGCTGGATAGCGATGGAACCTACATTTTGAATGGGTTGTTCATCAAACACCGGAGTCCAGTTATGACCGGAATTTTCAGTTTTCCAAACACCACCGGAAGCGGCACCTACAAATATGATGTTGGGATTAGCTACTACTGCATCAATACTGGTAATACGTCCGCTCATACCGGCAGGTCCGATATTGCGGGGTTTCCAATCCTTAAATTTTTCAAGACTGATTTTCTGTGCTGAAATGACTAAGCTGAATAATGCACAAACTGTACTAAGTAAAATATATTTTCTCATTGTGTGTTGTTTTGACCGAAAGACATTTTTGTAGAAAAATTAAACTTACATAAAAAGACGGAGTATTGAAATAAAATTGATGAGTGGCTGAACCAGATAACTTAATCAATTTCCCGAGTTCTGTATTTGAGAAATTGCCATTTAATAGAAAATTGAAATTCAAAGGTTAATTTAGAAACTATTTATAAAATGAAAAGCCGGCTAATCTCTTAACCGGCTTTTATCAATGATATAAGAAATATTAAAATGGTTTCAGGGTTTTAACACCTTCTGTTACATTTGAGTTCTCCGGATACATTATAAATTTGGCCATATTATTTAATGTGAGATATTTTTTTGCGGCTTTTTGCAAATCTTCAACTGACAAGTTGTTTACATTTTTTTCATAATCTAAAATATTTTCCGGATCGTTTCGATCAATCCATGCCTGTGACAGGTTGGTACGCCAGAAATTATTGTTTTGCAGATTTACATGGTATTGCTTTTTCCAGGTTTCCTTTACTTTTTCCAGGTCTTTTTCTTCAATTCCTTTTTCCTGTGCATCTTTTATAAGGTCTGCTAATGCCGTTGTAAGTTTTTCTGCATTTTCAGGTCCGCAAGGCATGCTGGCAGTAATACTGTAATACTCATAAGGTCTTTTCAGAAGATTTCCAAACATCCCTCCTCCATAGATACCACTCATTTCCTCACGTAGTTTTTCAATAATTTTAATATTCATTACTTCCAGCAGAGCGGCAAGGGTTAATTTTTCTTTAGGGCTATATACGGCTTCTCCTTCAAATTTCAGTGTAATCAGACTTTGCTCTTCTTTACCTCTTTTGATATTTCCTTCAGTGAGTCCCGGTATCATCCGCAGGCCATTGTCTTTATACATGTTTTCTTTGGGAGAAGAAGGAAGAGAACCAATATATTTTTCAAGTAAGGGTTTTATCGTATTCGGATCAATGTTTCCAACAAAAGTGAAATGCATTCCATAGACATTGCCAAACAAGTTTTTGTAAATTTCAAAAGACCTGTCATAGTTGATGCGGTCATAATTTTCAGGTGTTGGAATTACCTGGGCCCAGGGATGATTATTGTAAATGATTTTAGTAACCGTATCCTGGTAAGATGTCATTGGATCCTGTTTCAGAAACTCAAGCGACGCCTTATTCTTTGTAATAAAAGATTTGAATAGCCCTTCATCTTTTCTGGGTTCGGTAAAATATAAATACATTAACTGAAGAAAGGTTTCAAAATCTTTTATACTGCTGCTGCCTTCAATGCCCTCTTCATGTGCATTGATATATGGAGAAACTACCACAGTTTTACCCGCCAGAAATTTTCTGATATCAGTTACCGGCATATCACTGATTCCGGTTTCACGAACAATCCTGGCAGCATACTGTGCATTTTCTTTATCGGCCAGTTCAAATTTCTGAAAACCTCCCCAGCGCCAGGCATCCATTAATATCTCATCATTCTTATTGGTAGTAGGTTTTAGCGTAACTGTGGTACCATTGCTTAAAGTAATATTTGTAGTGCCCAGTTTTTCATTTTTTGTTTCTGCAGTTATTTTTCCGGCTACAGGTTCTTTATCCAAAAGTTTGGAGGAAACTACTTTTTCTTCATAGGCATTGACCGGTTTTTTTGCAGCTTCTACCAGGTAAGAGAGTAAGCGTTTGTTATCTGGTAAAGTTTCTTTCACCTTATCCGGAGCTTGTACCAGGGCAAATGCATTGTTTACAGATGGCATTTCTTTGGCTACAGCATTTACTTCCTGCAAGGTTATCAAAGGAAGCGTCTGCTGGAGAAATTTATGCCGGTGCATTACTCCCGGGACCGGAGTGTTTTCCAAATAATTGTTTACATATTGCCAAACAATCTGGCCCGATTCAGATTTATCCTTTTCTAAAAAAGCTTTTTCAGCGCTATTCAATAAGCTGGCTTTAACACGGTCTAGTTCTGCCGGTAAAAATCCAAATTGCCGGGCCCGGTTAGTTTCTGCTATCAAAACATCAATCACATTCTGCACAGGTTCTTTTCCGACTACGGCAAAAGATGTAAAGGAATTATAGCCACGTAAAAAAGGAGAGAATCCGGTGTTTGCAAATAGAAAAGGCGGGTTTTCTTTTTGTGTCAGCTCACTTAACCGTTGATTTATTAATGAACTTACTAAGCCTTCAATTATATTTTCCCTGTAATCTTTCCAGGTCTTAATTTTCTTTGCAGGCTTTACAAAATTATAAATCTCAATAGTTGTATTGGTGGCTTCTTCATCTGTCAGCACCATTGCTTCTGCCGATGTTCTTTGCTTTATTGGAATAATGGCCGGTCTTGCAGGAGCATTTGCTGGGCTTTTATATTTTCCGAAATGGGCAATGATCTTTTTCTCAACATCTGCCGGATCAATGTCTCCCACAACCACTACAGCCATAAGATCCGGGCGGTACCAATCTTTATAAAATTTTTTCAGGGTTTCATGTTTAAAGTTTTTTAGTACTTCATCCTTGCCAATTGGAAGCCTGTCTGCATAAATTGAACCATTAAAAAGCCTGGGAAAATACTGTCGGCTCATTCTTTCCCAGGAGCCTTTACTCAGTCTTGATTCTTCCAGAACAACACCTCTTTCTTTTTCTATTTCATCTGCATCAAATAGATTATTAAAAGCCCAGTCTTCCAGCACGGTGAATCCTTTTTCCAATATTTCAGGTACATCAGAAGGAATTGGGAGTATATAAACCGTTTCATCAAAGCTGGTATATGCATTCAGGTCAGCGCCAAACTTCACACCTGTTTTTTGAAGATAATCCACCAATTCATTTTTGGGAAAATTTTTAGAGCCATTAAAACCCATATGTTCCATAAAATGAGCTAATCCCAACTGGCTTTCATTTTCCTGTACTGAACCGGCGTTTACAACCAACCTTAGTTCCACCTTCTTTTCAGGCTTTACATTTTTTTGGATATAATAAATGAGACCATTGGACAGTTTGCCCACTTTTACATCAGGGTTTATCGGAACAGGGTCGGTTAATTTGTATTGGGCAAAAGAGATTACATAGGAAAAGTAAAAAACAACACTTAACAGCAGTTTGAGTTTTTGTTTCATGGTTTAATGATTTAGCTGGTAAATATAAAAACTCCCTGCGTTATGAAAAATAAAAAACTCCCCGCTTTAGACGGAGAGCTAAGTTCACAGGTAGAATTATTTATTGATTTGGCTTACCCTTTTCAGCATATTTATCTTCTGCTTCTTTGGCTTTGGCAAAATCCAGCACTACGCCATTGATACAATATCGTAGTCCAGTTGGTGGCGGTCCGTCTTCAAACACATGTCCAAGATGTGCCTTGCATCTGCCACATTGTGTTTCGGTTCTTTTCATGCCATAGGTATTATCCAGAGTATATATGATGCTTGTTTTGCTGATAGGTTCATAAAAACTGGGCCATCCGCAACCACTGTCAAATTTTGTATCACTCTTAAACAAAGCATTGCCGCAGGCAGCGCAGTAATAAGTTCCTTTTTCATAAAAATTTTCCAGTTTACTGCTCCAGGGCCTTTCAGTTCCTTTTAAACGGGCTATCTGGTAAATATCAGCAGGCAATATTTTTTTCCATTCTTTATCAGCTACCTCCACTTTGGAAGTATCGGTGTTTGAATAAATGGGATTCCCTTCCTTTGTCAGGTCATGTTTCTTCTCAGTACTTTCCATTTTTTTTGAATTTGTGTTAGTAGAAGTTTGTGATGTGCATTGCAGGCAAAAAATTGATACAAATAAAATAAGTAATAGTTGTTTCATGATCTTCATTCTTGTTATTACAAATTTACGTTTTCTTCAGCTGGCCGGATTGTCCAAAAGCTGACAGAATTAAAGGCTTAACGTTTTATTGCAAGACCTGTTTTTCGTCAAAAACCTGATTTTGCTCAAATCAGCTTGTAACAGGGGTTTTTTGCCCAATGGACATTATATTTGTCATTCACCCAAGATTTAAGTGCATATGTTTAATTTGATTCTGTTTGGCCCTCCAGGCAGCGGAAAAGGTACCCAATCTGAAAAACTGGAAGAGAAATACGGATTGGTTCATTTATCTACCGGTAATTTACTGAGAGAAGAGATTTCAAATAAAACCCCATTGGGTATTGAAGCTAAAAAGTTTATGGATTTGGGCAAGTTGGTACCGGATGAAGTGGTGATCGGCATGGTTGATTCTTTTTTTGATAATCATAAATCAGCTCCTGGTTTTTTATTTGATGGATTTCCACGTACTGTTGCCCAGGCAGCTGCATTGGATAAACTATTGATATTAAAGAAAACTGAAATAGCAGTAGTTCTGGCATTGGATGTTACTGAAGAAGAATTAGTGAAAAGATTGATCAATCGCGGAAAAACAAGCGGACGCAGTGATGATACAAATGAAGAAGTGATCAGAAAAAGATTTGCAGTTTATACAAATGAGACTTCTCCTGTTGCAGATTATTATAAAAAAGCCAAAAAATTCAAAACTATTGCCGGAGAAGGAGAGATGAAAGAAATATTTGCTGCATTATGCCTGGCGATTGATAAAATAATGGCTCAAAACAAGAACTGAAAAGCGTTTAATATGAACCAGGAAAAATTAAATTTTATTCAATCAGGGATTCTTCCTTTACTCACTGGCCTGTCAACAGAGGCTATGGGTAAATGGGGAAAAATGAACGGTCAGCAAATGGTGGAGCACCTGACAGTTATTTTTAAAATTTCTTCCGGCAGAATTAATTTACCATTAGTTACCCCGTTTGAACATTTGCCTAAGTACAAAGAATTTTTGATGAGTGAAAAAGAATTCAGGGAAAACACAAAGGCACCTGCACAATACATACCAGATGAACCCTTGCCTTTAAAATATGCCACAATGCAGGAAGCTGTTCAGGGATTAGAAAGATCCATAACTGAATTCACAGCTTGTTTTAAAGATGATGCAGAAAAAAAAATTATTCACCCGGTATTTGGCGAACTGAATTTTTCAGAATGGGTGCAACTGCATCATAAACATGTAATTCATCATTTAAAACAGTTTGGCCTTATTAATTAAGCGGACACTCTCCTTCTTTCCACTCTTTTATTCCTGCGCAGCCGGCCATACAGGCATTTCCATAGGTTTTGCCATCGCAACCACATACTGGTTTATAAAGTTGAATGCAGGCACAATCTTTTATTGGCTCGCCTATACAACTATCTTTTTTATTACGACAATCTGCTTTTGCAATTGCCATCAGGAAAACAAGGATGACTACCAGTTTCACTTTTAAGTTTTTATTATTTGTAAAGTTCTATTTATTTTTTCAGATACCTTTAGCTTTTTTAAAACTGAATCCTTTTATGAAACTTGAAAATTATATTAGTGGAAAATGGATAACGGGAGATGGGGATGGACAATTATTATTTAATGCTGTAACAGGGGAGGTAATTGCATCTGCTACTACCAAAGGGTTAGATCTTAAATCCATGACCGATTATGCCAGAAAAAAAGGAAACCCTGCTCTTCGAAAAATGACCTTTCACGAACGGGGGAATATGCTGAAAGCACTGGCAATTCATTTAAGGGAACATTTAGATAAATTTTACAGGATCAGTTATCAGACAGGTGCAACAAAAGCTGATAGCTGGGTGGATATTGAAGGCGGTATCGGAAATCTTTTTTCGAATGCATCACTCCGGAGAAAATTATCCAATGAAACTTTCTGCATTGATGGAGAAAGTCATAACCTGAGCAAGAACAATACATTCATGGGTACACATATACTGGTACCCAAAGAAGGTGTGGCTATTCATATTAACGCTTTTAATTTTCCTGTATGGGGCATGTTGGAAAAAATTGCAGTGAATTTACTGGCGGGTATGCCGGCAATTGTAAAACCTGCTACTGTTACTTCTTACCTGACAGAAGCTGTTGTGAAAGAAATTATAGCCAGTAAAATTTTACCTGAAGGAGCTTTACAATTGATCTGTGGCAGTGCCGGCGATTTATTGGATCATGTTACTTCACAGGATGTAGTCACTTTTACCGGCAGTGCAGTTACTGGTGCCATGTTGAAAGTGAATAAGAAAATTTTAAGTGAAAATGTGCCTTTCAATATGGAAGCGGATAGTTTGAATTGTATTGTACTGGGCAATGACGTAACTCCTGACAAACCCGAGTGGGACATTTTTGTAAAAGAAGTCAGAAGGGAAATGACGTTAAAAGCCGGACAGCGTTGTACCGGTATCCGCAGAATTTTTGTTCCTGAAAATAAAATGGAAGATTTGTGGAAAGCCATTTCAAAATCGCTTGCACAAACTACAATTGGCAATCCCCTGAATGAAAAAGTGAGAATGGGAAGCCTGGCAGGTGAAAGTCAGAGAGAGGAGGTTAAGGTTCAGGTTAAGAAATTACTGGCATCTTCTCAAATCGTTTATGGTTCTTTGGACAGTGTTGAAGTTGTTGATGCAGATGCAAATAAAGGTGCATTTCTTTCCCCGATATTATTAATGAATGATAAACCCCATGAAGCAAAGGAAGTACATGAAGTGGAAGCATTTGGCCCGGTAAGTACCATCATGCCATATAAAAATCCGGATGAAGCGATTGAATTAAGTAAAATGGGAAAGGGCAGTTTGTGTACTACTATTGTTACTGCAGATCATAGCCTGGCAAAACAATATGTTCTGGGTGCAGCCACCCATCATGGAAGAATTCTTGTATTGAATAATGAATGTGCCAAAGAAAGTACTGGACATGGATCTCCATTGCCTTTATTGATTCATGGTGGACCGGGCCGTGCTGGTGGTGGAGAAGAAATGGGTGGACTGCGGGGAGTAAAACATTATTTACAAAGAACAGCACTGCAGGGTTCGCCAATTACAATAACTGCTATTACAAATGTGTATCAGCAGTATGCTGTCGGAAAAGATCCGGGCAAACATCCTTTCAAAAAATATTTTGAGGAATTAGAAATCGGAGACCAGCTTATTACGGAAAAAAGAAAGGTCACTTCTGAAGACATTGACAAGTTTGCTGAACTGAGCGGCGATCATTTCTATGCACATATAAAGACAACTGATTTTACGGGAACTATGTTTGAACAACAAGTGGCACATGGTTATTTCATCATGAGTATTGCTGCAGGTTTATTTGTAGACCGCTATGAAAAAAATCCTGTCTTGTTGAATTATGGCATAGATGAATTAAGATTTACCAAACCGGTTTATCCCGGTGCTGAAATTCATATTCGTTTTACCTGTAAGGAAAAATTATTGAATGATAAACGGGTGATTGAAAAACCCGAAGATTTTAAGCGGGGAGATGATATCGAAAAAGGAATTGTAAAATGGCTGGTAGAAATGATTGATGAAACAGGAGAGATAACCGGAGTGGCAACGATACTGACTATGGTAGCTAAAAAAGAGCTAAGAGGTTAAAGGAGAAAATGAGACAAAAGAGATTTCCTGAATCACTCCGTTTACTCCTTTTCTCCTTTTCTCCTTTATTCTTCTCTTAGCTTAAAAAAACATTGCTATGAACATCAACGATCTTACAGGTATCATCGTTGACCTTTGTATTAAAATACATACAAAAATTGGCCCGGGATGTTTTGAAAGGGTGTATGAAGAAATACTTTATTATGAATTAATAAAACTTGGATACAGAG
>CAZOOT010000134.1:0-8693 GCA_964581455.1 uncultured Chitinophaga sp.
TACAATAATGGAATCATTGGAAAAGCCAGCGAGGAAAAACTTTTCTTTTGATTTGTCCATCCAGGTAATTTCAGCAGAACAAAACTCTTGTTTCTTCTTTATCGTAACCCGATTATTTTCCTGTGGCTTACCAGCTATACCAATAATGAAGAATACGATTATCCATATTGTTGTTGTCTTTTTCATTATTAAAAAGTTTAAGTTTTAATAAATTAGTTTCTTTAATTTTCACAGGCAGAAAGCATAAAGAAATAGGGGTCAATTGCCGTTTCATTTTCCATTACAGTAGGCGCTGGGCCCAGACTGATGCGTAAATAGTTTTTACCACTCATGATATGCCAGATGAAACTTTCACATTTGGCTGAAAAACTGCCCAGGATTTCCGGGAACATCTCATACAACATCCCATCCCAGCAGGCATTTTCCAACTCTTCCATGGGGGATTGTTTTTTACCCTTATCATTCTCCTGGTTTCTGCTGCAAAATTTCCGGCCGGTAAAGCCAGTACCCATAAAAAGCAGGATTTCGTGGTTGGTTGTTTTCGGTTTCATAACTTTTGATTTTTTCATAGTGCCAAGCTACTATCGCACAAAGCCGGTTTATAATTGAATTTTGCATTAACACTTTCTTGATTTGCAATTTTTGCAGGTGAATTTGCAGATTTGGGAAAAAGGGCTTTTTTAGAAATTTCAGGGGTTGGAACCGGGAATCTGTTGCATTTTTTGCAACTGGCACTTTAAAACTGTTGTTCTTTGGGGGGAATTGGTTTAACTTAACAGGATTGGCTTTCATTTTTTGCAGCCACCAACCGAAAACCAAACATGCCAAATTACCCATCACAGGAATTTTTGTTTCAACGGATTAAAGAACTTTTACCTCCGCATGCATCATTAGTAGATTCTGTGGCAGAGATCCTCCATATCAGCAGCGACAGCGCTTACCGCCGTATACGGGGGGAAACACCCGTGGTACTGGATGAGGCAAGGGAACTTTGCCGCCATTTTAAGTTATCGCTTGATCAGATTTTAAATGTACAGAGCGGCTCCACTTTGTTTCAGAATGTCCGGGTCGATACACATAATTATAAATATGAGGTTTATCTTCATGACCTGATAAAACAGTTGCAATACATTGGCAGTTTTATCCGTAAAGAAATTATTTACCGAACGAAGGACGTTCCCATTTTTCACAATTTTTATTATAAGCCTCTTATAGCTTTTCGCTATTTTTTCTGGATGAAGTCGGTAATACAACACCCGGATTTTGCTGACCGGGATTTTGAACTGAACTGCGTGTCGCCGGAAATTGAAAAACTGAGCCGGGACCTGATCCTGGAGTATAATAAAATTCCCTCCACAGAAATCTGGAATACCGAGTGCATCAATGCGGCCATCACCCAGGTAGAGTTTTATAAAGATTCGGGGTATTTTGTATCGGCTGCCGATATCAAAACCGTTTACGATTCGCTGGAAGAAACATTTATTCACCTGAGAAACCAAGTGGAGTATGGTTGTAAGTTTATGCCCGAAGAAAATCCGGAGTCCAAAAAAAATAATTTCATTTTTTTTTACAACAGGGCTATGTTGGGTGACAATACCATTATGATTGTGACAGACAGAAATAAAACCGTTTTTTTAAATTATGAAGGGTTGAATTATATCCAAACCAGAGACGAGTTGTTTTGCAATCCGCTTTATGAAGATTTGCAGGCCCTTATGAAAAGATCCACCCTGATCAGCCAAACCAGTGAAAAACAAAGGAATTTTTTTTTCAACAACCTGCTGAATAAAATAGCTGACCGCAAAAAAAATTTATAAAAACAAATTTTATTTTATGAATGTGACTGAGCTGCAGCAAAAGCTGTTTCAATCAATCAAGTCCCGGATGCCTGATGATGCCTCCCTGGCCGATGAATTGGCAAAATTACTGGACATCAGCAGCGACAGCGCATACAGGCGAATGCGGGGAGATAAACAATTAACATTTGAAGAACTGTATTCCATTGCAGTGAATTATAAAATTTCTCTTGATCAGCTGATGAATATTCAAACGGGCAATATCATGTTCCAGGGAAATTTTTTAAACCCCAAAACCTACCGGTACAATGATTACCTCAGCAACATGATGCACCAGCTGGCTTATTTCAACAGTCATAAACAAAAAGAGTTTTATTACCTGTGTAAAGACACGCCGATTTTTTATTATTTTATTTCAAGAGACCTGGCAGCATTTAAATATTTTTTCTGGATGGGTACCCTGATTTATTTTCCTGAGTTCAGGAACAGGAAAGTAAATCTTGAAGAATACCCGCCGGAGCTGGAAGCATTGGGAGATAAGGTGACTGAAATTTATACCCAGTTGGATTCATTGGAAATCTGGAATATTGAAAGCTGGAATACCACTTTTCACCAGATTGATTATTATATCGACAGCCAGATGTTTCAATCGGATGAAGAGGCATTGAAAATTTATGAAGGCATGGAAAAAGTGGTGGATCACCTGGAAGAGCAGGCAAAACGGGGATATAAATTTTTGGCAGGCGACCCGGACAAAAAACCCGGCGGCAAATTCAAAATGTATTTCAATGAAATTGTAATACAGGATAACCACATGATGGCGTTGCTGGACAATACAAAAATTTCTTTCGTTCCCCATACGGCTATCAATTACCTGATGACAAGAGATGTTGCCTATTCTGAAAATTTTTACCAGTACGTTCAAAACCTGGTAAAACGATCAACCCTGATCAGTGAAGTAAGTGAAAAGGAAAGAGCCCGGTTTTTCCGCCGGATGCATGACCGTATTGATAAAAGAAAGGAGTTGCTGCATCTGTAATGTTATAATTTCCCAAACTTCAATGTTCGATTGTTTCCGGCAGGTTATTTGAAATACCTTTGGATGACTATGAAACAGGTTTATTTCATTTTACTTGCACTCAGCATCTTTACTACAGCAGGAGCTCAATCCATCTTCGATAAAGCAAAAAATACCCTTTCCGGCAAACAACAAATAACCGAAGACGAAGCCGGAAGCGGCGTAAAAGAAGCATTGAGTAACGGGATAACGGCTGCAGTTTCTCATTTAAATAAACCCGATGCATTTTTTAAAAGTGAAATCTACAAAGTGTTATTGCCACCCGAAGCGCAGAAGATGGAAAAGACACTTCGTGATATTGGAATGGGCAAACTGGCTGATGATGCCATTGAAGCAATAAATCGTGGAGCAGAAGACGCAGTTGGTTTTGCTACTCCCATATTTGTGGATGCCATCAAACAGATTACGGTTACTGATGCATTGAAATTGGTAACCGGCGGGAAAAATTCCATCACTGAATTCTTCAAATCAAAAACCAGCGCAAAATTGAAAGAAGCTTTTCTTCCGGTAATAAATACTTCACTGGATAAAGTAAATGCTACCAAATATTATGGAGACGCAGTGACCCGTTACAATAAAGTTCCTTTTGTAAAAAAAATAAATCCTGATCTGGCTGATCATGTAGCGGATAAAACACTGTTCGCTTTGTTTGACAGGATTGGAGTGGAAGAAGCAAATATCAGGAATAACCCCGCTGCCAGAACAAGCGATTTGCTTAAAAAAGTTTTTGGCGGCAAATAAAAATTTAAAAATGAAAAAACTGATTATTTTTTCTGCACTGTTATTTTCTCTGTCCGGATGTGATGTACTTAAAGGATTGCCTTCCGGTAGTTTTACAGAAGCTGAAGCTGCACAGGGAATTAAAGAAGCGCTGGCACAAGGTGTAACCACAGCCGTTTTAAACCTGAATAAAACGGATGGATTTTTTGGCAATGAAGCCTATAAACTTTTTCTGCCTCCCGATGCGGTAAGGATTGTAAACACGTTACAGACACTTGGCATGGGCAGCCTGGTAGATAAAGCCATACTGGCCATCAACCGGGGAGCCGAGGATGCCGTAGGATATGCCAAACCCATTTTTGTTGATGCAATCAAAGAAATGACGCTGACAGATGCAATTAATATTGTACGGGGTGATAATGATGCAGCCACAAATTATTTCAGGCAAAAAACAACAGCTAAATTAATTGCCGCCTTTTCACCATCTGTTAAATCATCCCTGGATAAAGTGAATGCAACAAGATATTATGCAGATGTGATCAATACCTACAATAATTTTCCTACTACATTTAATAAAATAAATCCGGACCTGCCTTCTTATGTGGTGGGCAAGGCCGTAGATGCTTTGTTTGACCAGGTAGCAAAAGAAGAAGCTAACATCAGGGCAAACCCTTTGGCAAGAACAACGGAAATTTTGAGGAAAGTGTTTGGCGGGTAAATGGTAAAAATCTAAAGAGGCTGTCCTAAAAGTCAGAATAAATACAGAGTAACAAAGATTTTTGAGTTTTACATGAAGATTGAATTTTAATGATAAATGATTAATTAAAAAGCCAGTTAATAATATTGCTGGTGAATGGTTGAGGAGTCAATTCGATTCCATTGAGGTCACCCAGGAAAAATATTTTTGAAGTAGGATGTTTTAGTATACCACCTACAGGAAGACTGCTGTTATTATCCAACCATGCTAATATTTGAATTTGCGGATTGCTGCTTACGTTGGTGACGATGGAACCTGCATTATAATAAAAGGGAGCAGCACCGGCCGTGATGCTGTGTGTAGCGTAAAGATTTACATTTCCATAATAGGTGCCATCAAAATCAATACCGATCCTTTTTGTAAGCTGATCAGTCTCTCCCGGTCTTTTGAATTCTGAAATAAGAAACAAAGAAGAATTGCCGGTTAAAAATTTTTCATACGCTGCAATTTCAGATTCCTGGTATAAGCCATAACCCCCTGCTCTTATAACCTTGTCATAACCCTGAAGCATCGTATATGTTATTAACGTATTGCTGCGCAACTCATCTACGATAAAGCCTTTGTTTCTTAAAAAATCTGCCAATGCTTTTCCCTGGTGATTAACGGAATCAAAAAATCCTGTAATGGATGATTGAGGAAACCACCAAACTCCGCCATCATGGGATGCATCTATTAGTATTTTATTTTTTTGACTATCTCTGCAAGGAAGCTCTAAACCTGATCTTGCACAGCCATAGTTGAAAATGGATAATAACAAGATATAAAACATTTTGTTTTTAATAGTTTTAACCCATGTATTGAAAGTAAGGGGAAAAAGGACAGCAGACTGGAAATTGCATTGCTTTTTCATAATTAAACTTTGTTTTAATGTCAATTATTGGTAAACTCAAACTTACACTCACTCAGTGCCTGCAAACAATTGAATTTTGCATTTACATATTTTTGATTTGCAATTTCTGCAACTGGATTCGTAATTGGAATTTGATAGAAGGAAATTGACATAGTTTGATTTTAAGGAAGAGTCCGTATGATGTTTATTTATTTTCCGAAGTTTGACATATCATACATCAGTTTACCCGTTTAAAATGGCTAACTATTGAATCGGATTGACCGGATACAAAACGGGGGATAACAATGGAAGAAAGCCTGATAAATTTATCGCTTGTTGTTTATAACTTTCAGGTATGAAGAATTTATACACAGTTATATTGGTTTTGATGCTTGCAATAAGATGCCTGGCACAAACCAATACTCCTGAATGGAGAGTACTGCCTATAGAAAGACTTCCCCCGGATAAACGCCCCTATTTTTATAAATTGTTATGTTCTTCCAGCGGTTCACTGATATTAACCAGTTCTCATGGTCTTATTAATTTCCAGGGATTCAAAATCAATTTTCCAGCTATGTCCCTGATGGCAAGTAAAAAAATCAATATAGAAAAAATTCGGAATCCGCATACAGAAGACAGCATCCAATCCTTTTGCCGGGGTTCAGACAACAATCTTTTCTTTTTATCAGCAACGGGAAGAATTTACTATATGAATGAAAATTCAATCAGTTTATCCGGCTGGTCCTATCCACCTCTTTATATTCCTGTTATTACAAAAAATAAAGTATCAATTGTATGGGCAGATAAAAAAGGCAATTTGTTTGTTGGTGTAAATGCTGACAGTTTGATAATTTTTCCGGCTGCTGCCTTGCATTCGCCTTTGAAAGGAGAAATGAGCCCTGAAGGAAATTTTATTTCAAAGGAAATAACCAAAAATCAGAAAAAAGTATTTATCAATGGATCGCCTTGTATTTTTTCCTTCACTTCTGATTCTAATAATCCCGGCGATATTATAATGGCAACAGATAGAGGATTTTTCCGATTGCAAAAAAATACATGGAAAGCTGAACCACTTGGTGAACGATGGAATAAAAAAATTACTGTTACAGGTATTGATATTGCTGCTAACGGCAATATTTGGTTTGGTACAATTGAGAAAGGGATGGGCCATTATAAGGCAGCAGAAAATAAGTACTATTTTTTTACAGGTAAATCTAAGACAGGCGGCTATGGGGCCTTTTCCATTAATTCTTTATGTAAAAAATCTCCGGATGAATATTTTGTGGCTGTTGCCGATTCACTGCCGGCAGTATTTAACAGTAAGAACCAAACTTTCTCATTTATTTCTGATACCATTTTCAAAAGATCAAAAAGCAAAACAACTGATATCAGGTTGGATGGTTTTGGAAATTTGTTTGCTGTTATTGGAGGACAATTGTTTTATACCCGTGATTTTAATTCTGCCAGAAATTTTTCAGAAATAACTCTGGACAGCAATGCTTATACACCGTTTATCTATGACTTACTGATAAACAGCAGGCCTTATTATGAAGTAATAACGGGAATTGAACCCTTTCCCTGGTTAAAGGAAATAAAATTAAACTATAATCAAAACCGTTTAGAGTTTAGTTATTCTTTAAAAGAATTCTGGGATCAGCAAAATACAGAGATGGCCTGGAAAATAGACGGCCTGAATATGGATTGGGTGAGTTTGCCACAGGATCCGGCAGACAAATTCAAAGCAAAATATATTCCTCCTTTGCTGCCCGGGAAATATATATTCAGGGTAAGGGCCAAAGTTGGAAATGAAAACTGGAGAAATCATGAAGCCCTGCTGACAGTAATTATCAAACCTGCTTTTTGGCAAACGTGGTGGTTCTGGTTATCTGCAGCAGTATTTGTTACAGCAATTATCTTTTTAATAATACGATGGAGAGTATTAACTATCAGCAAGCGGGAACGATTAAAAGCCCGATATGAAAAAGAAGCTGTAGAACTGGAAGCAAAAGCACTTCGTGCCCAAATGAACCCCCATTTTGTATTTAACAGTTTAAATTCCATTAAAGCCCTCATCAATAAGAATGAAAATGAAAAAGCAACAGGTTATCTTTCTACATTCTCAAAACTTATTCGCACACTTTTTCAGAATACAGACAAACGCGAAGTAAGTCTTTTTGAAGAACTGGAAACATGCAGGCTGTATACGCAATTGGAAAAGATGAGATTTGGTGAAAAGGTTGAATTTATTTTTGATGTTGATCAAAATATTGATTTGAAGAATATAAAAGTTCCCGCGTTGATCTTACAGCCATTTATTGAAAATGCCATCTGGCATGGATTAATGCAGAAAGAAAATGGCGGTCGGGTTATTGTGTCAGTACAGGAAATTGATGGTGCCGTAGAGTGTATTATTGATGATGATGGCATTGGCCGGGAATTGTCGAAAAAATACAAGGCTGGTAATGAAACCATCCATCAATCAAAGGGAATCGGGTTGACACAATCAAGATTAGAATTGGATAAATTGCTGAATGAACGCGAAGACACAATTCAAATTCTAGATAAAAAAGGTATCAACGGAAACGCTGAAGGAACTAAAGTAATTATCACTTTTAAAGAAAACAGAAATTGATAAAAACTATTATTATAGACGATGAACAAAATTGTATCGACAGTCTTGCTTTCGATCTGCAAAAACATTGCAGGGATGTAGAAATACTGGAAGCATGCACTAATCCCAAACAGGGATTACTGGCAATCAAAAAGAATAAACCTGATCTTGTTTTTCTTGATGTACAAATGCCATGGATGAGCGGATTTGAAATGCTGGAGCTGCTGGATGAAATAAATTTTGCCATCATTTTTACAACCGCTTTTGATCAGTTTGCTGCAAAAGCTTTTCGCATCAGCGCTATTGATTATTTATTGAAACCTGTGGATGTTCACGATCTGAAAGAAGCTGTAAAAAAAGCGATGGAAAAAATTCAACAGAAATCGGGAATAGAAAACATTGCCAATCTTTTACAGAATATAAAAAAGCCTGAACTCAACCAACGAATCGCTGTTCCCGGAAGAGAGGGATATGAATTTATTGAAGTAGATAAAATTATTTATGCTCAGGCGGAAGGCTCCTATACTCATGTTTTTTTAAATGATAAAAGGAAGCTGATCATTTCAAAAACATTAAGCGATATTGAAGAGATGCTCCCCACTGAGAATTTCCAGCGTATTCATCACAGCACACTGGTCAATTTATCTCATGTCACACATTTGTTTAAAACAGACGGAGGTTTTGTGGTTTTAGACAATGGTGAAAAGCTGGTTGTATCTAAATCAAAAAAAGATAGTTTGATGGAGAGATTGGGGTTAAAAAAAGATTAAAATTCACATAAATATATTTTATATGAAACGCATAATATTATTTTACGTTATTGTTGCCATTTCAGTAAATGCTTCAGCCCAGAAAATGATGAAGCTGAATGACAGCCTGAAGGCTAATAGTGAAGTCCTGCC
>CAZOOT010000135.1:0-8675 GCA_964581455.1 uncultured Chitinophaga sp.
GAAAAAACTTAAAGTGAAAAAATTATAATATAAATTACTGAAGCAAACCTAATTAGATAAAAAAAATATGGAAAAGACTATAAACAAATGGAAGAAGCTTTTTCTATTTTGCCTGGGTTTAATCATTGCAAGTTCCTTTGCAATGAAATGGATGGAAACTGATCTGGTTTATAATAATACAGCAATATCAATATTTGGATTAGAGCTTTACTACCCTGCAAGCAAAATAGAAGAAATATTTTCAGGCATTACAAAACATGTAAAAACTATTCTTGGTTATCATTTTATTTTTGATTTCATTTTTATGGCAGGTTGTTTTCCGGGCATTGCCTGTTTATGTATGATGTCAACAGAAAAGGTAAGTACAATTTTTTTTAAAAAAATTTTAATTGTTTTTGCTTTTTTTCAATTAATGGCCTGGACCTTTGACATAGTTGAAAATTATTACTTACTGAAATGGTTAAAGACACCGGTAATTGGAAATGAGTTTTGGTTTTATCATTTTGTTGTTTATTCCAAATGGGGAATTGCTTTAACCGGCGCAGCTTTGTCTTCAGGAGTTCTATTCGTAAGAGGAATAAAGAATTTAAATACAAAGTGAGATTTTTAAAAACGAATTTCAGAAATCCACTTAGTCCCCTATCTTTGCGCAATTAAAATTTTAAAGTATGGAGCAGGAAAATAAGTCAACAAAATTATGGTGGTTATTATTTATAGCTTCTTCTGCAGGTTTAGGGATTGCTATTTATAGTCATTGGGAATGGCTTACGCTAATTCTGCCTTTTGTTACAACAGCCTTTGTAAAGGCATTGAAGATCATGTAATGATATCATCTGATTCTATAAAAAAATGCTCCGTTTCCGGAGCATTTTTCGTTTTCATTAATTCAGGTTCCACTTCCTCATCATATCGCTTGCCGAACGTCTCTGCCTGTTGCGGTTCCACATTTCCGAAGCGGTGAATGTTTTGTTTTTAATGTTTAAAATAACTTCTTTGGCTAATGTTTCTTTTACCTGTTCTGATAATTTTTCTTTCAATTCTTCACTTAATTGTTCAGGTACGGGCATAGGACTGCTCTTCATAAACTCTTCTTTTTTAAATACGTTGTTTAATGTTTTGCTGAGCTTTTCAGAAGTAAGAAAACCAGGAAAATTTACATAGGACTGGTTAGGTTACGATCTTGGTAGTTATTGATACGCTGCTCAGCGATTTTGCGATGCAAAGATACGTGAGTATGCAGATCACTTCCAAATTCTAAATTGAAAATATTTTGTGAAATCGTTTAATGATTACTGAGTGATACAAAAAAAGTCCTCAAAATTTTAATTGAGGACTTAGAATCTTTTTATTGTGCTAATTTACTCTTTCTCTGACTTCACTTCTTCAAAAGGAACATCCTGTACATTTTCATTTTGTGATTGTTGCTGACCGTCACCTGTAGCTTGTTGTCCGTCACCGGCAGGTTGTTCTGCACCCGGTTGCTGTTGCTGGGCATTATAAATATCCTGGCTGGCTGCAGTCCATGCTGCATTCAATTCAGTCATAGCTGAATCAATTGCTGCCAGGTCCTGGGATTTATGTGCTTCTTTCAATTTATTGACTCCAGCTTCAATAGTAGTTTTCTTTTCCGCCGGAATTTTATCTCCGTATTCCTTCAATTGTTTCTCAGTCTGGAATACCAGACTATCTGCTGAATTTAATTTTTCAATCCTCTCTTTCTCTTTTTTATCAGCCTCTTCATTCAGTTTCGCATCATTCTTCATTTTTTCAATCTCTTCTTTGGTTAAACCGCTTCCGGCTTCAATGCGAATCTTTTGCTCTTTACCAGTTCCTTTATCTTTTGCAGTTACATGCAAAATTCCATTGGCATCTATATCAAAAGTTACTTCTATCTGTGGCAATCCCCTGGGTGCCGGTGGTATTCCATCCAGGTTAAACATTCCAAGGCTCTTGTTATCCTTAGCTAATCCACGTTCACCCTGTACTACATGTATCTGTACACCTGGCTGGTTGTCACTTGCAGTTGAGAACACTTCCGATTTTTTTGTAGGAATTGTTGTATTACTTGGAATCAATGGTGTCATTACTCCACCCAGTGTTTCAATACCAAGAGAAAGCGGAGTAACATCCAGTAACAATACATCTTTCACTTCACCAGTTAACACAGCACCCTGGATGGCGGCACCAATAGCTACCACTTCATCCGGATTCACACTTCTGTTTGGTTTTTTACCAAAGAATTTTTCAACAATTTCCTGCACTTTAGGAATTCTTGTGCTTCCCCCTACCAGTATTACTTCACTAATTTCAGAAGGATTCATTCCTGCGTCTTTCAATGCCTGTTCACATGGTTTTAAACAGCGGTTAAATAAACTATCTGATAATTGTTCAAATTTTGCGCGGCTCAGTTTTTTCACCAGGTGTTTGGGTACTCCATCAATTGCAGTGATATAGGGAAGATTTATTTCTGTTTCAGAAGATGAACTCAATTCTACTTTTGCTTTTTCAGAAGCCTCTTTCAAACGCTGTAAAGCCATCGGATCTTTGCGTAGATCAATTGCTTCATCTTTTTTAAATTCATCAGCGAGCCAGTCCATTATCACTTTATCAAAATCATCACCACCAAGGTGAGTGTCTCCATTTGTTGATTTTACTTCAAAAACCCCATCTCCTAATTCAAGAATAGAAATATCAAAAGTACCTCCTCCCAAATCAAACACAGCGATCTTCTGATCATGTTTTCCTTTATCCATACCATAAGCCAGTGCAGCTGCAGTAGGTTCATTCACTATTCGACGAACATTTAAACCTGCGATCTCACCTGCTTCTTTAGTAGCCTGTCTTTGTGCATCATTAAAATAAGCCGGAACTGTAATAACAGCTTCAGTTACTTCATGACCAAGGTAGTCTTCAGCTGTCTTCTTCATTTTCTGAAGAATCATGGCAGAAATTTCCTGTGGTGTATAAAGACGGCCGTCAATGTCAATTCGGCAAGTATTATTGTCACCTTTTGCCACTTTGTAACTCCAATGGCTGATCTCCTCAGTCACCTCATCATGCCTGCGGCCCATAAAACGCTTTACACTGGAAATTGTGTTATGTGGGTTGGTAATCGCCTGCCTTTTAGCAGGATCACCTACTTTTCGTTCGCCATTCTTCAGAAAAGCCACTACAGACGGGGTTGTACGGCGGCCCTCGTCATTGGCAATAACTACTGGTTCACTGCCTTCCATTACGGCAACGCAGCTATTTGTAGTTCCTAGATCTATTCCTATTATCTTTCCCATTTTTAAAATTTTTATGTTTCAGCCTTGATACTCAATGATAGTGCCATGACTTCATGGAATGAAAACTTGTCAGTCTGTTATAAATCCTGATTTTTCATAATATTTTGAAATATTGTTTTTACCCGCACAGGATCTCTCATTAATCATAAAAACTCCTACCAAGATACCTGGTGCTCCGCTCCCTTTTGATTCCCGCTTTTTATCTATCATTATTACCAGATCACTACATTTTCTGCAATAATGAAATTCATATCTTCAAACCATGGAATGGTTCTGGATCATACTTGGCATCGGATTGTGCCTTATCGCAATTATTGGCAGTCTTTTGCCTTTATTGCCAGGGCCACCAATTGCCTTTGCAGGACTATTAATACAGCAATTCCGTGAACCTGATCCTTTCAGTACTAATTTTTTATTCATACTGGCAGCCGTTGTTGTTGCATCTTTATTACTGGATTATCTCATTCCAATATGGGGGACCAAAAAGTTTGGTGGAACCAAATATGGAGTCTGGGGCTGTACACTAGGTTTTTTAGCTGCATTCTGGATAGGTCCATGGGGTGTGATTATTGGACCATTTGTAGGTGCATTTGCCGGAGAAATGCTGGCCGGACAAAATTCGAAAAGATCTTTGAAAGCAGCATTTGGTTCATTTGTAGGATTTTTGTTAGGTTCATTTTTAAAACTCGTAGTCTGTTTTTTTATTCTTTTTCATATTATAAAAAGTATTTAAAAATATTTTATGCCTGATACTATTTCTGAAAAACTTAAAATAAAGCAGGGCTTTAGTTTATTGACGATAAACGCTCCGTCAAACTTCAAAAAAAGTCTTGGCACATTACCTGCTTCAGTAAAAATTTCCAACGAAACAAAATCATACAACCAGGTTCATTGGTTTGTAATGAACAGGGAGCAATTGGAAAAAGAAATGAGCCGTGTAATGAAACTGCTTAAACCAGAAATTACGGTCTGGGTTTATTATCCAAAGGGAAGTTCGAAGATTCAAACAGACCTGACAAGAGACAAAGGCTGGGATTGTCTGAGAAAGGAATCGGATAAAATAACCTGGATAAACCTTATATCATTTGATGAAACCTGGAGTGTATTTGGTTTTCGGGCAAAAACAGAAGTCGAAAAAAAGAAGGCGAATGAACCAAAACCAGAACGGGAGATTTTCAAATGGGTTAATCCACAAACAAAGGAAGTAAAGCTACCCGTTGATTTCGCTGACATTTTGAAGAAGAACAAAAGGGAGTCAGAGTTTTTCAACTCGCTTTCATTTTCAAATAAGAAAGAGTATATAGAATGGATCGTTACAGCCAAAAGAGAAGAAACAAGAAATAAAAGATTGAATGATGCAATTGTCAGATTAAAGAAAGGCTGGAAAAATCCTGCTAATAATTAACAAAAAGCATTGTAGGTAAAAAAGATTTCTCTTCAAGGATAATATTCTTTCAACAGCATTTTAATCCAATTCCAAATCTTCACAAAAGTTTAATTCAAGCTGACTTATTTTTATTGCCCAAATTAATTTATGAATTTTAAAGGATTTCTTATTGTTATTATTGTTTTCAATATTTTTTCATCCTGCAACAAAAAAACAATTCCCGGTAAACCTGTTTATTCAAAATCTTATTTTCTAACCGATTCCATTCCTGAATCTGAAATAAGCATTCCTGTTCAAATAAATTTGAAATCATTTTTTAGCCTTGCTGAAAAAAAAGTTGATACTGTTTTTGCCTCTTCCAATTGGCCGGTTGATTGGATTAACATTGATTGTTCCAACCGGTATAAATACCATTTCAGAAGAAGCCCTCTTGTTATTTCAGCATCAGGAAGATCAGTCAATATGGGATTTACCGGATACTATAAAATAATCGGTTCTACAAGGGCTTGTATCGGAAATGCTGTAGTTTCTCCCTGGACTCCTCCCTGTTCCTGTGGATTTGAAGAAGGTGAACGAAGAGTAAAGGTGAACTTTGAAAACACAATTTCCGTACACCAGGATTATAAAATAAAATTAAGCATCAACAGGCAGGAACCAGAACCAATTGATAAATGTACCGTTTGTTTTTTTGGAGCTGATATCACCAGTCTTGTCATGAAAGGATTGAAAGAGGAATTGGATCTTTCAAAGAAATCAATCCTGGATTCCTTTGCAGTATTGGATATGAAAGCGCAGGCCCAGGAAATCTGGAATAAAATAAATACAGCGATTCCCATTGAAGGTTTGGGATGGTTTCAGGTGAACCCGGTTAAATTCAGGCTAAATAATTATTATTTCAAAAATGATTCTTTGAACATCCTGTTTAGTATGACAGCAAAGCCCCTGATCCAGTTTGATAAACCCTCTGCACATAAGTATTTACTTCCCGAACTGGAAAATGCTTCTTCAAAACCCGGGTTTAATATTTTTCTGGATGCTCTTTTGAACTATGATTCATTAAGCAGGATTGTTAATGCACAATTAAAAGGCAAGCAGTTTGAGTTTGAAAAAGGGGCCATTAGAAAAACAGTGATCATTAATGAATTTGCAATTTATGGTTCCGATAAGGAGAACCTGATCATTAAAATAGTTTTTTCAGGTTCCAATTCCGGAACAGCATATTTTACGGGAACACCCTTTTATAATGAAAAGACAAAAGCAATTGAGATCAGGAATTTGGATTTTGACATTAAATCAAAAAATATTTTATTAAGAAATGTTGATTGGATGTTTAATAAAAAGATCATTAATGAAATAACCAATCGCAGTAAAATTGATCTTTCAGGATATATAGATTCTGCAATTGCTCTGGTGAACAAAAACCTGAACCGGGAAATAATAAGCGGCGTAAAAAGCAATGGGATTATTGAAATAATGCCGAATCCGAAGCAAGTGATTATTCCTTTATCACAACATTTAGTTATCCGGAGTAATGCTGTGGGTAAAATGGAAATAACTATCAATAACCCGGATTTGAAATATTAAGCAGCTTGTTTTCGAAATGCAAATTTTTTCTGGGAAAAATAGCTGAATGCAACTACAAAAAAGGTTGTGGCAATTTTTGCAGCCAAGGGCCACCAGCCTGCTATTTCTACAAAAAATTTAAGAAACACATAATTTAAAAGAATACAGATAAGTACAATGATCAGGTACCTGGTTACCTGAATCCTTTTTTTCGTATCCGCAGATTCAGGAAATACAATATAACGGGCCAGCAAAAAGCCGGATACAAAAGTGATGGGAAAAGTAATCAGGAAGGCGGCTATATAAGGACTAATGGCAATGGAACCTGCCTGGAAAATTTCTTTTTTAAACACAAAATTATATGCAATGAAATATAAAAGGATATCAAAAAAGGTATTACTGCCTCCGGATGCTGCATAACGAAAAGTTTGTTTATCCATTATTTTTTCAAAAGGCGGATAAAAAAAATCGATCAAAGAATTGATCTTGCTTTTTATAACATATAAAAATTCCTTCATGAACGTCAAAGATAAGAATGTAGGTGGCTGCCAGAATAGAAACAACTATTTTTGTGTGCCCTCCGCTGCGAATGCACAGGAGGGTTGATAATATAAATACCATGACTTTAACAGAACATTTAAAATCGGCAGCTAAAGAAGCAATTGAGCATTTATATCAAATCGGGCTTTCCGATAAGGATATACAGATCAATGACACAAAACCCGAATTTGAGGGAGATTATACACTTGTACTATTTGCATTCCTTAAACAACTAAAGAAATCCCCGGATCAGCTGGGAAATGAAATTGGCGGGTATCTTTTAAAAAACAATACTGGAATAATAAGCTCATTTAATATTATCAAGGGTTTTTTGAATTTAACCATTGATGAGAATTACTGGCTGAATTTTTTGCAAGAGAATTTTACAAATTCTGCTTACGGAAAAACGGGGCATACGGGTGAGAAAGTGATGGTTGAGTACTCCTCTCCTAATACCAACAAACCTATACATCTCGGTCACTTAAGAAATAATTTTCTGGGTTGGAGCATTGCTGAAATTTTGAAGGCATCAGGTCATGAAGTGGTGAAAACCTGTATTGTGAATGACAGAGGTATACATATTTGTAAAAGCATGATCGCCTGGCAACTTTTTTCAAATGGAGAAACACCAGCCAGTACCGGGAAAAAGGGTGATCATTTTGTGGGTGATTATTATGTGAAATTTAATACGGAATACAAGAAACAGGTTGAGGAATTAATAGCCGGTGGAGTTTCAAAAGAAACTGCAGAAAAAGAAGCACCGATTATGAAAGCAACCCAGCAAATGTTGCTTGATTGGGAAGCGGGTGTTCCTGAAGTGAAAGAATTGTGGAAGATGATGAATAGCTGGGTATATGAGGGATTCGAAATTACCTATAAACGCATTGGAAGTGATTTTGAAAAAACCTATTATGAAAGCGATACTTATTTACTGGGTAAAAAATTTGTAGAGGAAGGATTGAAACAAAATGTATTTATAAAAAAAGATGATGGTAGTGTCTGGATCGATCTGACAGAAGATGGCCTGGATGAAAAGCTGGTATTGAGAAAAGACGGGACATCTGTTTACATCACGCAGGATCTTGGTTTGGCGCAGGAAAAATATAATGACCTGCATTATAACCAGAGTATTTATGTAGTTGGTGATGAACAGAACTATCATTTCAAAGTACTGAAGCTGATATTACAGAAGCTGAAGAAGCCATATGCTGATGGTGTTTATCACCTGAGTTATGGAATGGTAGAGTTGCCCAGTGGACGTATGAAAAGCCGTGAAGGAACAGTTTTAGATGCTGATGAAATAATTGAAGAGATGATTTCTATTTCGGCTAAGCATACTGAGGAACTGGGAAAAGTAAAAGATTTTTCTTCTGAGGAATTAAAGGAGCTTTATGAAATAATCGGGTTGGGCGCACTAAAATTCTTTTTGCTTCGTGTAGATCCCAAAAAGAAAATGGTCTTTAATCCGGAGGAGTCCATCGACTTTCATGGATTTACAGGACCATTCATTCAATACACACATGCCAGGATAAAATCGATATTAAGAAAAGAAAAAGCTTTGAGAGATATTGCAACTGAATCAGGCAAACTTTTGAAGCTGGAGAAAAATCTGCTGTTGAAACTGGAACAATTTTCAACAACTATTGAACAAGCTGCAAAAGATCATAATCCTTCTGTCCTTGCGATTTATGCCTTCGAAGTAGCAAAAATTTATAATTCGTTTTATACTGAACATTCAGTGATGAATGCAGAAAATGAAACAAAAAAGCAACTCAGGCTTAGGTTGTGTGAATTTACTGCCAACATAATCGCAACTTCAATGGGTATGCTGGGAATCAGGGTCCCGGAGAGAATGTAAAAATTTTTTAAAAATAAAACCTCTGACAATGCAGAGGTTT
>CAZOOT010000136.1:0-7601 GCA_964581455.1 uncultured Chitinophaga sp.
AAACTACAAGTGTATTCCGTCCCTGAGGCATTGTGATAGAGAAATCCCCATTGTTTCCGGAAACTGTTGCAGTGTTTGTTCCTTTTACAGAAATAGTTGCTCCTACTACCGGACCAACTGCATCCCTTACTGTACCAGTAATTTGTTTTTGAGCAAAGACATTTAGTGTAACCGATTGCAGAAAAAAGAATAGAAGAAATTGTTTAGCCGCTATGGCTAACAATTGTGTTTTTCTTTTCATAAATTAAGCAGTTTATAAGTTTTGACTAAAGAGATCAATTGCAATTTCATATAAAAAAGTCATAATTTCTAAAAAAATAAAATTTATTTTTAAAATCACTAACGTCTGTAAGCTATGTGATTGAAGATTTGATGGTGTTTGTGGAAACAGATTTCAGTTACTACTGAGTGTAAGGGACAACCGTTTTTGGATAGCAAATAAAACTGAATGAAAAAATATGGCTTAGTCTTTCACAAACGATACTTCTTCTTTGTTATGTTTTGATTTCCAAAAAACCTTTACTTTCTGGGAAAAAATAGAGTCAATTGATTTACCAACATAATCTGGTTGTATGGGGAATTGTCTGCTAAAGCGGCGTTCAATCAAGACACATAGCTCCACTTTTTCCGGCCGGCCAAAATCTAATAATGCATCAAGAGCTGCCCTGATCGTTCTGCCGGTATATAACACATCATCAAACAATACTACTCTTTTACTTTCAATAGAAAAATCAATTTCCGTTTGATTTGCTTCATGCAACTCAATACGAATATCATCCCTGTAGAATGTTATATCAAGCTTGCCATAATTTATTTTTTTATCAACATTCTGTTTTTTTATTTCTTCAATCACCTGATCAGATAAAAAAACACCTCTTGGCTGAATACCAATAAACACAGTATTGTCCAGATCAACATAATTCTCCATGATCTGGTGAGCCAGCCTTTTAATTGTGATTCCTAATTGCTTTTCTGTAAGAATTAATTTCATAGACCTTCTTTTCGAATTTTATTCAAAAGTTGAAGCTGCAAACTTATGCTGAAATATATTCTTCAGCTAAAGTCCCCCTTTGAGGGATTTAGGGGGCTTGCATAAAAGGATACCCATAGTCTGTTGCCGGATTAAACGTTTCTTTTATTGTCCGTGCACTTAACCAGCGATACAGATTTAAAATACTTCCGGCTTTATCATTGGTTCCGCTGGCCCTTGCACCGCCAAATGGTTGTTGACCTACAACTGCACCTGTAGGCTTATCATTGATATAAAAATTACCGGCTGCGTTTCTTAGTTTGTTCGTGGCAAGTTCTATGGCTTCCCTGTCTTTTGATATTACCGATCCGGTTAAAGCATAAGGAGAAGTTTCATTCAGCAGAGTCAATGTTTTTTCAAAACTATTGGCCGGGTAAATATAAACAGTCAATACCGGCCCAAAGATCTCTTCACACATTGTAACATATTTTGGAGTTTTTGCCTGAATGATCGTTGGCTGTATAAAATAGCCTTCTTTTTTATCACATTTACCCCCTACCCATATTTCTGCTTTCGGATCTTTTTTCGCATTGTCTATATATTGTTTGATATTGTCAAAACTTTTCTCGTCAATTACCGCATTAATAAAATTGGTAAAATCTTCAGTGCTTCCCATTTTAAAACTCTTAACCCCGGCCATCAGTTTCTTTTTTACTTCCTCTGCAATATTAGATGGAATATATGCTCTTGAAGCTGCCGAACATTTCTGCCCCTGGAATTCAAATGCACCTCTTAGCAAAGCCGTTACTACTACATCCGGATCAGCACTTTTATGAGCAATCACAAAATCTTTTCCTCCGGTCTCTCCAACAATTCTCGGATAGGATTTATACATGGCCATATTTTTACCAATTGTTTCCCACATGGTATTGAATACACCGGTTGATCCTGTAAAATGAACGCCTGCAAAATCACGGTGATTAAAACAGACTTTCCCTATTGTTGGGCCATCTACATATATTAAATTAATAACGCCATCCGGCAAACCTGCTTCCTTTAATATCCGCATAAACATTTGAGCAGAATATACCTGCGTATAGGCTGGTTTCCATACTACCACATTACCACACATAGCCGCACTTGTTGGCAGGTTGCCTCCAATGGCTGTAAAATTGAATGGAGTAACTGCTAATACAAATCCTTCCAACGGACGATATTCCATTCTATTATGTACACCAGGCGAGCTGACTGGTTGCTGTTTATATATTTCACTTAAAAAATGAACATTGAAACGGATAAAATCTATTAATTCACAAGCAGCATCTATTTCTGCCTGGAAAGCATTCTTACTTTGCCCCAGCATAGTTGAAGCATTGATATAGCTCCTGTATTTTGTTGCAAGCAGATCAGCTGCTTTTAAAAAAATTCCTGCCCTGTTTTCCCAACTCATATTTGCCCAGGATTCTTTAGCTGCTAATGCAGCAGCTATTGCATCTTGTACATGTTTCTCATCCCCGGCATTGAAATAGCCCAGTGTATGAGCAATTTCATGTGGCGGATGCATGGCCACTTTATTTTTTGTTCTTACTTCTTTACTGCCGATATACATGGGCACATCAATCTCTTCACTCTTTAACTTAATAAGTGTGTCTTTTAATATTTTTCTTTCAGTTGATCCGGGAGCATAATTTAAAATTGGCTCATTTACCGGCATCGGGTATGAAAAGGTTCCTATACTCATAATATTTTGATTTGGTAATTTGAAAATTTGATAATGTATTAATTTATTTTAGCTTTCGATGTGCTTATTATTTTTGATAACACTTTTATAATTGAAATACATTATGAAATCAAATCTTTACAATCAGGAAATCCATCTGATTTATCACAAAGCAATAACCAATATTCAGTTTCATCAGCTTCTTTTGCCGCAATTTTCATTTTATGTATAAAATCTAATTTGCTTTCTGCATTCTGAGCTTCTCTGATATTTGCTCCTATACTTGTTCCTGATTTCAATAATTGATTTGCAAGTACAAATTTTTTTTCTTTTTCCAACAACTCAGTGTATTTAATAATTTTCAAAGAAAAATTAAAACTGAGTTCTACGATCAGGTTTTTTTCTTTATTTCCTTGCATAACTCAGGTTTGAGGATTTGTTAATTTGATATTTAACAAATGGGCTTAAATCAAAATTATATTAATTAAACAAACTACTTTGTTAACTCATCGGCAACACATCACCCAATTTCCAAATCATCGTATCACCAAATCATCTCATCATTAAATTAACTTGTTTCCTTCTCGCTCATCAGATAAGCTTTAATAAATCCATCCAGTTCTCCATCCATTACCGGCTGTACATTGCCCACTTCAAAATCTGTCCGATGATCTTTGATCATTTTATACGGATGAAAAACATATGACCGGATCTGCGACCCCCACTCTATCTTTTTCTTTTTTGCATTTGTTGCATCTTTCAATGCGTTTTTCTTTTTCAATTCTTCTTCATACAACCGGCTCTTCAACATTTGCATTGCCAGCAGCCTGTTTCCTAACTGGCTCCTGTCCTGCTGACAAACCACAACAATTCCAGTTGGTAAGTGCGTCAATTGCACTTTGGTTTCCACTTTGTTTACATTCTGTCCGCCGGCACCACCGCTACGCGATGTTTCCATTTTTACATCTGCTTCTCTTACTTCTATATTAATGGTATCATCAACCAACGGATAAACATAAACTGAGGCAAAGGATGTATGTCTCCTCGCATTGCTGTCAAATGGTGAAATACGGACCAGACGATGTACGCCACTTTCTGCTTTTAAAAACCCATAGGCAAAGGGACCATCAAATTGAAATGTACAAGTTTTAATTCCTGCACCATCACCCCATTGCCAGTCAAGCTCAGTTACTTTCCAGCCCTGCTTTTCGCCATACATACGATACATTCGGGCAAGTATCTCCGCCCAATCCTGGCTTTCGGTACCACCAGCACCGGAGTTAATTTGCAATACTGCCGGCAATTCATCTTCTGGCTCATTCAAGGTGGCTTTAAACTCCGCTTCTTCGATTGCTTTATTTGCTTTTTCGAACGCAGCTCTGGTTTCATCCTCAGTAGCATCACCGGATTTCCAGAATTCAAATAACACGGCAAAATCTTCTACTGCAGCGTCTGTTTGTTTATACAGATCGATCCAGTATTCATTTACCTTAATTTCTTTCATTACTGATGTAGCACGTACATTATCATCCCAGAATCCCGGACTCAGTGAAAGTTGTTTATCATTTTCGATTTTAGCGAGACGGTTATCAACGTCAAAGAAACCTCCTTACCCCGGCAGAGCGGGACCGCATATCCTGTAATTTTTCTGTAGTCATAGTGGCGCAAATTTAAGTTAATTGAGCCATTTGTAAAAAAGTAAATCAGTGTAATAATGCAACCGTTTTTTGTTGTTCAATTGCTCATTTGGAATCACTCCTGTGTATACATGCACGACCTGTAGTATAGGCGAGGAATTTTTAACTTATCAATTTAAAATATTATTCTTCTTCAAACCAATCATTGTGCTGTTCTTCTACACGGATAAAAGTTGTCCTCTTTGTAAGTTCCTTTAATGCTTTTGCACCAACATAGGTGCAGGCAGAACGAAGTCCGCCTAATATATCCTGTACCGTATCTATTACATTTCCGCGATAAAGGATCTGGGTAGTCTTTCCTTCAGAAGCCCGATAATCAGCAACACCACCTGCATATTTATTCATCGCAGTTTCAGAACTCATTCCATAAAAAAGTTTATATTTTTTACCCTCTTTCTCTATTAATTCTCCGCCACTTTCTTTATGTCCTGCAAGCATACCACCCAACATTACAAAATCTGCACCGCCACCAAATGCTTTCACTACATCTCCGGGTACTTTACAACCTCCGTCAGAAATAATTTGACCACCTAATCCATGCGCAGCATCGGCACATTCAATAATAGCAGAAAGTTGCGGATAGCCTACACCTGTTTTTACACGGGTGGTGCATACAGATCCGGGGCCGATTCCAACTTTAATAATATCTGCTCCTGCAAGCAAAAGTTCTTCCACCATTTCCCCGGTTACCACATTGCCTGCAATGATCACTTTTTTTGGATATTTTTTTCTTGTAGATTTTACAAATGCAACAAAATTTTCTGAATAGCCATTAGCCACATCAATACATATAAATCGCAAAGAAGAATTTTCTTTTAATATCAGATCCAGCTTTTCAGCATCAACCGGTAAAGTACCGGAACTGATTGCTATATGTTCTGAAATGTTTTTCCCATCTTTCTTCATAAAAGCCTTCCATTGTGCCGGGGTATAATGTTTATGTATTGTGGTAAACATTTTTTCTTTGGCCAATGCTTTCGCCATTTCCAAAGTACCAACTGTATCCATATTGGCGGCCATTACAGGCACTCCCTCCCACATGGTGTCAGTATGTAAAAATTTAAATTTCCTCAATAAGGAAACTGCAGACCTTGAGCCCAGCGTAGATCTTTTTGGCCTTAGCATCACGTCCTTAAAACCAAGTTTAATATCAGATTCTATATGCATTGCTTATTTATTTTTGAACTTTGTAATTTACAAAAACAATGAACTCATAACTCAGAAACAAGCGTTATTATTAACTTTGGCTATGCAAAAATTATTTCTTTCATTCTTGTTGCCCCTAGTAGTAATTCTTTTTGTTTTTTGTAAAAAACAAAAATACCCTGAACCAAATCCTGCTCCCAATCCAAATCCTGCTGTACGTGAATGGAAATTTGAAGATAATCCCGTGTGGACAGATGAATTCAGTATTAACGGAGCACCAGATCCTGCTAAATGGGGTTACGATGTTGGAGGCGGTGGTTGGGGTAATAATGAACTGCAATACTATACCAATGGATTCAATGCATCAGTAAGTAACGGTACATTAAAAATTACAGCAAAAAAAGATAATAGTTTTGGAAGAGATTACACTTCTGCCAGAATGGTTACCAAGAACAAGGCTGATTGGTTATATGGAAGATTTGAAATAAGGGCAAAACTACCTAAAGGGCGGGGTAGCTGGCCGGCTATCTGGATGTTGCCTACTGATTGGGAATATGGTGCCTGGCCGAATAGTGGTGAGATTGACATCATGGAACATGTGGGTTATGACCAAAACAATGTACATATTTCAGTTCATACCAAAGCATATAATCATACGATCAATACGCAAAAATCTGCAAATAAATTTGTGAGTGGTGCCTCTGACGATTTTCATATTTACCGGGTTGACTGGGCCTCATATGGCATCAGAGGTTTTATTGATGGTGAACAGATTTTTGAATTCATGAATCTTGGCGGCTCAGATTTCTGGCCTTTTGATAAAAAATTTCACATGCTTTTTAATATAGCTGTTGGAGGAAACTGGGGAGGTGCACAAGGTGTTGATGATACCATTTTTCCAATAACATTGGAAATTGATTATCTGAAAGTGTACAGGTTTGTGAGATAATGCCTCTGGAAAGTATCCAAAATATTTTTGTATTTAACTTTCAAAAAAAATCATTCACTTTAATAACAGAAGATTAAAAGAAACAGATCTTCTTTTAATCGTGATTCACCGGTTGTTTATTGATCTTAACAATCCCCAGTTTATGAAATAACAGAATGACCGGATAAACCGGATCTACTTCATACCATTTTCTACCCATATTTGGCGATGATGGATATTTATGATGATTATTGTGATACGCTTCTCCCAGCATAATAAAATCAAAAGGCCATAAATTTTTAGAAGTGTTTTTCATTTCATAGGAAACCGAACCAAACTTATGAGCTACCCAATTAATAACAACTGCATGTATTGGTACCGTTAAAATATGAAACGGAATTAAAAAATACCACCAGGCTGACGGTGCAAATAAAACATAGAGCACTGTATAGATTACCATCCACATAATCCTGGATTGCCAGGAATGTGCCCAGTTATCCAAAGCAGCCCAGTCAGGAAGATTCTTCTTGAATCTTTCTTCGGCTTTAAATGTACCGTTGAATATTGATGTTGAAAATGCCCTGGTATTCCACATGAGTGTAAATACATTTTTATCATACAATGGAGAATGCGGGTCCTTCTCGGTATCTGTGTATGCATGGTGCATGCGATGCAGAATTGCGAAAGTGCGGGGGCTGACATAGGCAGAACCTTGAGCCACATAAGCCAACAGGTAAAAAAATCTTTCCCAGGGCCTGGTCATACTAAAAACAGCATGTGAAGCGTAGCGATGTTGGAGGAAGGTTAAAGTGAAAAGAGAAAAATACCAGTGACAAAGAACAAATAATAAAATAAAAAACATATTGGATTTTAAAAAAAACTTTGATGTTGACCCGCTCAAGGTAAACTAAGTTTTCGATTTTTGCCGATTTAATTTTGAATTCTGCTTTATTAAAAAGCTGATTCTTAATAATAGCATCAAAAAAAAATTACTTTTCCATTACAAAACATTCTTTATACATACCTATTTCTGCATTTCTGTTTTGATTTTTTACAGATTCAATGAGATTTTCTGCATTCTCAGTTCCTATATAATACTCCAGTATATAAGAATAATTGCAACTTTCATAATAGGCAGAA
>CAZOOT010000136.1:7611-8606 GCA_964581455.1 uncultured Chitinophaga sp.
GATAACAAAATAAAAAAATCAAATAAATATTCAGAAAATTATAATCCGGAAGTTCCTGAAAAAACTTTAGTTCAGCTTCATAGCAGTTGACAAAAAGGAAAATTTTGACTTCGTCATCTTCTGAATCATGGCTGCATTCAATTTGAAATGGCGAGTACCCACCTATTTCTTTAACTTTCATTTCCACCTCAAGTATGTGTGAAGATCTTTTTCCTTTTTTAAAAATAAAATTAGTTTCATCAGCATTATACCTGTGTTGGGATATAAACTGATATTTGGATTTGTATGCTGATATTTGTTGCAGGGTTACCTCCTGTTTTATTTTCACGAGGTCATTATATTGTTCCCACTGAGAAATGAAAACATCCTGTTCTACCGGAGTTTCAAAACAAACAAACTGCACAATTTTTTCTTTTTTCATGACTTATAATTAAGATAATAAATTCAGTGTAATAATTCCGAAACCGGATGACAATTTATCCGGGGAGCAATTTTAAAAAAGCAGATCGTTGTAATTTAACCTTTTTAATCTGCTAATAGACTTTTATTATTTAAATGCCTTTCCTGTTTTAAAAAACAGAGAATATAAAACTCAAACTTGCCGGGAATTAAATTATTTCTGAACTTTAGCAATAAATAAAAAAACAGATGAAAAAAAATCAATTGTTGTCATTAAGCGCCATAATCTTAATTGCTTTAGGCGTACTGATGATTTACCTGGGTGTAAAAGCAGGTATTTACCCGCCTTCTATAACCGGGGCAGGTTTTCTTGTTATTGCTTTTGTTTTTTTGGGATTACGAGACAAACAATTATGATGTGTATAATTTGTTCTCTAATTAATAAATATTCATTTTATGAAAAAGTTCAATAATTTTTTCATCCTCATTTTTTCCTTAATCATTATTAGTTCATGTAATAATGAAGACGGCAAAAATGAAAGTAAAGAGACTAAACTAAAAGAAGAAAATGTCGCATATAAAATTGATAGTTTGAA
>CAZOOT010000137.1:0-5955 GCA_964581455.1 uncultured Chitinophaga sp.
GTCTATCAGTTCAGTATTTACTTCAGAAAAATTATTCACAAAATTCAGCGGATTTTGAATTTCATGTGCAATGCCTGCAGTGAGTTCTCCCAATGATGCCATTTTTTCTGATTGCACCAGTTGTTCCTGTGTAAGCTTCAGATCATTAAGTGTATTTTGAAGAGTTAAATAAGATTGAGCATTGTATAGCGCAGCTGATGTATAGGAGGCAAGAGTTCTCAGAATGTTTACATGATACGGACTATAGGCATTTTTCTGATATGACTGAACGGAAATAAGCCCAATCACATCATCTTTAACCATAAGAGGAATATAAATCAGTGAATGAGGGTTTTCTGGAAGTGTGCCATCTTCCATTTCTGCTGAACTTAAAATCGTCATGTCAATATTTGGCAGATACTTTGAATATTCAGTATGAATATCATTAATAATTACTTCTTTTTTATTTTCAATACACCAGACAGGAAATTGATTTTTATCTTCCATAGTACGGAAATAGGGTTGATACCTTTTCCCTTTTTCCATTGACATCCGGTATTCGATGCTTTTTTCATCCTTATTAAAAATGCCAATGCCAAAAACTGTGGCGTCCATCATCTCGTTCACATTAGTATAAACTGTGTTAAGTATTGTATCGAGATTCAGCGTAGATGTAATATCCTTTCCTATTTTACTCAATACGGATACACTGTTGTAAGATTGTTCCAGTTCTTTTGTTTGTTTTTCAAGCTCTTCATTTTTTTCCTTCATTACTACATTGGTCAATCGATTGATCTCAGTTTCCTGTTTCAACTTTTCCATTTCATACTGTATGCTCTGGTATTTCTGTTTGGTTTCCTGTTCTTCTTTAAAAACTTCTGATTTGAATTTGTGAAAAAGTTTATAATGATGAACAAATTGTTCGAAATCTTTTGTCGATTGATAAAGTTCTGCAAAGGCTTCATGAGCCTCATAAATAACAGCTTTTGCTTTAATGCTCTCTCCTACATTCAGTGACTCCTGTAAATATTTTACAGACTCTTCAATATTTTTTTGAGAAAGAAATAATTTCCCTATATGTAACAAGGTATGTGCAACTCCCACTTTGTAGCCAATTTCCTTATGAATTTCAAGGCTTCGAAGAAAATGTTTCTTTGCTTCTTCAGGTTTATTTTTGATAACCAAAATATCGCCGATTCCAAAAAGAGCATAGCCCAGATTTCTTTTTTCATTATTTTGCTCACTTAAATGCTGACATATAATATAAGTATCATAAGCTTTATCTATCTGCCCATCATTGAGGTAAGCAACCGCCATACTGTCAAGAATAGAAGATTCTAAGCTGAAATTTTTTAATTCCCTGCTCAGGGGAAGTGATTTTTGAAGAAAGTCGAGCCCTTTTTTATTATCCCCTAATAAATTATAAATATATCCTGCGCCATTATACGCATAGGCCATCGCCTCCTTGTTTCCTATTTCTTGTCCGTGCTGTAAACCTTGCAAAAAATAATCAAGTCCTTTGTCATAATCACCCATATAATAGTAAATAGCTCCGATGGATACCAAAGCCTGAGATTCGCCACTTTTGTCGCCTAAGTCTTTAAACATTTCCAGGGCCTGAAGAGAAAGAGAAAGCGCAGTTTCCAGGTTGGAGAGATAGCGGTTGCTGACACCTATGTTCCTGATGGCATAAGCTAATCCCCTTTTATAAGAATTTTCTTCTGAAAGTTTTTTTGCTTCATTACTTAACTCTAATCCAAGATTAGGCTGAGTAACATGTACTTCCCATGCCTGTTTATTTAAATCATTTATTTTTCTGATAATTTCAGATGTTAATGTATCATTATTTTCAACCAATTGTTCCATATTTAATATTTAATTCAATGGTAAATGAATACTAAAAACTGTCCCTTCTCCTTCCTTGCTTTCCACTTTTATTTCACCAGCATGGGTTTTTACAATGTCGAAGCTTAAAGATAAGCCTAAACCAGTACCCTGTCCCGTTGGTTTTGTAGTAAAAAATGGTTGAAATATTTTATCCAATATTTTTTGAGGAATACCGTTTCCGTTGTCTGCTACAGTTACTTCAACCAATCCGTTTATTTTTTTTGTTGTAACAATAACGGTGGGTTCGAATGGGCTGGCTGAGCTTGTCGAAGCCAGCTGCTTTTGTTTTTGGTTGACAACATAAAATGCATTGGTAATCAAATTCAAAATGACCCTGCCGATATCCTGTGGAATAACATTTACTTTTTCCAATGAATTATCAAACTCAGTTTTTATTGTTGCATTAAATGATTTGTCTTTGGCTCTTAAACCATGATAGGCTAATCTTAAATACTCATCTGCCAATGCATTGATATCAGTTGGTTCTTTTGTTCCGCTGCTGCTTCGGCTATGTTGTAACATACCTTTTACAATGCCGTCGGCCCTTTTACCATGGTGAGATATCTTTTCAAGGTTCTGAACTATGTCAGCCAGTAATTCATTTTCCAGATTCTCATCTCTTTCATTTATAGGTTTTGATTTTTCATTTTTTAATTCTTCGATCAGTTCTTTATTGACTTCAGAAAAATTGTTTACGAAATTCAGCGGGTTTTGAATTTCATGGGCAATGCCGGCTGTCAGTTCTCCCAGGCTAGCCATTTTTTCTGATTGTATAAGTTGTGCCTGGGTAGCTTTCAGGTTTTCCAGGGTTGCTTCCAATCTGACTTTTTCTTCTTCAATGACTGCAGCCTGTTTTTCTGCTTTTTGCAGATCAAGAAAACGGGTATACAGTAATCCAAATACCCGGGTAAGGCGAAGCATGATATTTATTTCCTCGCTGTTGAGTTCTTGTTTTGTGATAACGTTTAGTGTTCCTTCTTTGAAAAAAAAGGAATAATAAAATTCACATGCATTTTTTTCCTGGTTAATAGGGATCCGAAGATAGGTTGACATGGTTCTGTAATATCCCAGCAATTCAGCTCCTTCAAGTTTTGAAAGGGCATAAGGAAGTTCTTCATTCCTTGCCTTTATAATATTTTCATAAACGGGATGAATATGGATACTTATATAGTCCAGTACAAAAAAAAGTTTTCCTTCATCAGAAACAGAAGATATCCAAAGATCAATGGCATTATTGGCATCATCAAATATGCCGAGACCAGATCTGACAGCATCAATTTTTAATTCCTTCAATTGTTGAAAAAGGACGACTGAAGTTTCGGATAATTGAGAGCTGGAACGCATCTCAAGTGCAATGATTCTTAACTGCTCAAGAGCTTTTTCTACTTCAATTTCCCTGGTTTTTTCTTTTAATTGCTCAGTTAAATGACTTAGTTCGTTCTCAAGGGATATAACTTTTTCTTTCATTAATGCATGCTGTTTATTCTCCATGTTCGAAAGATTAAGTACAACCTGACTTTTAAAGAAGTATCAAAAGGCATTATAGTTTGCTTTAGTTTTTAGAAATTAATAGCCAGTCAACTTTAATAATTAAAGTTATCCTGCCCAATTAAGATCAATAACATTTGAAATTTCCGTAATGGAATTAGCAGGGAATCCCGCCATGTCGGCATGTTGTTTTATAAGTTCCTTGCTTGGAGCAAGATAAATACAATAAACTTTATCTCCGGCAATATAACTATGTAACCACTGGATATCTGTACCGAGTGTACATAAAACTTCCCTTGACTTTTTTGAGATTGCCCTTAACTGGTCAACATCAAAATTTCCGGCTTGAGGGATCTCTCTTTCAATAATAAACTTTGGCATAATTTATTTTATTAAATAGTTAACAATTTCAAAAAATGATAATTTCATGGATATCTTTAAAATTAAGAAATTATACGGTGAGTAAGCATTTCTTCAGTCTTTTTAGGTATCAAATATAATTATAAAGGAGGTACCCTCTCCTTCTTTAGTTTCTACCTTCAACTCCCCGCCATGAGCTTTTACAATGTCATATGCCAGTGATAAACCCAATCCGGTTCCCTGTCCGGTTGGTTTGGTGGTGAAGAAGGGTTGAAAAATTTTGTCCAGTATTTTATTTGGAATGCCAGGCCCATTATCACGAACAGAAATAAAAACTTTATCTCCAACTTTTTTTGTACTCAGCCAAACAGTGGGTTCATACAGGGTTGACAACTTTTCAAAAGTTGTCAACCCATCCGGCAGTTCCTTACCTTGTTTTTGACTAACTGCGTAAAACGCATTAGTAATCAAATTCAGAATCACTCTTCCAATATCCTGAGGAACGATGTTGATCTTGCCAATTGCTTCATCAAAATCTGTTTTCATGGTTGCATTAAAGGATTTGTCCTTTGCCCGCAGGCCATGATAAGCTAGCCGAAAATATTCATCGGCTAATATATTAATATCAATGAGTTCTTTTTTCCCACTGCTGCTTCGTGAATGTTGCAGCATATTTTTTACAATTGCATCGGCTCTTTTACCATGATAATTTATTTTTTCTTCATTATTGATCACATCGCTTGCAATTGCATTTGCATCATCTAAGTTTCCTTTAGTCATTTCATCTTTCATCTCTATCAGCAATTCTTTATTCACTTCAGAAAAATTATTTATAAAGTTTAACGGGTTTTGAATTTCATGGGCAATCCCTGCCGTCAGTTCACCGAGGGAAGCCATTTTTTCTGATTGAATAAGTTGTGCCTGTGTTATTTTTAATTCATTATAGGCTTTCTCAATTTCTTTTGCCTGTGCCAGTTCTTTTTGCTGGGTTCTTTCTCTTTCTTTTTTTACGATATAATATTTCTGGTATTTATAGATCAAATATCCAAGCAGGATAAATAACAAAGCATATATGATGTAAGCCCACCAGGTTCTCCACCAGGGTGGAAGCACTTTAAAAGTGTAAGTGATTGGTTCACTCCAAACGCCATCGGGGCTGCTGGCTTTTAGTTTGAAAGTATATATTCCCTGGAAGATGTTACCGAAAGTAGCGCTGGTTTTATCGGTAACGGGGCTCCAGTCTTTGTCGTACCCCTCCAACATGTATTGATAACGAACCAAAAAGTTCCTTGCGGGTTCTATTGCAACAAAATCAAAAGTTATGCTGTTCTGATTATAGGGAAGCACCAGATTTATGGGCAAAGGATAAAAGGGGGTGATGCTGTCAAATTTTATATCGGAGAATTTGTTGCGCATTGAATCTCTTTCCGCATCGGATAATGTACTGCCGAAGATGATGGTTTCTTCGTTGATAGTAGCTAAAGAATCAAATACAGAATTTATTTTTTGCTTTTTCCTGTTATTCATCAAATTATACCAACTTATGTTTTCCTCCTGAATTTTCACCGCCTGTATGAAAACTGCTGGTGGCTCAGTGTTTTTGAGTACGGCGTTGTAATCAAATCTTACCAACTTATTATCTCCGCATCCCCCCCATATTATTCCTTTGCTGTCGCTGAACATAGCGTTAATGTTCAGGTCTTTTATCGGGTAACCGGTTTTTTTGTTGTAATACTCGAACTCGGGTTGATAATTTTTCAATTCTTCATTGGCAAGAGAATTGACGGCTGGAATTATTTCAAGGGTTGACACATCCCCTGACAACTTCTTTGGAGAAGACCCTAAGGCCAGACTTTTAAATCCTTTGAGGACGCTAAACCCCAAATTAGTTCCAATAAATATGTTTTCCTGAGAGTCAATTACAATATCATACACTTCATCGTCAGCAAGCCCCTTTGCTGTAGTAAAGTTGATAAATGATTTCCCGTCATAGCGGCTTACTCCACCGCCAGATGTACCGAACCAGAGATTTCCCGCTTTATCTTCCGCAATATTCCATACATTATTATTTGCCAGTCCCTGTTCTGTAGTAAAGTTGGTAAATGATTTCCCATCATAACGGCTCACTCCACCACCATATGTGGCGAACCAAAGATTTCCCTTTTTATCTTCCAGGATACTCCAGGCATTATTATTTGCCAGTCCCTGTTCTGTAGTAAAGTTGGTAAATGATTTCCCATC
>CAZOOT010000137.1:6055-8557 GCA_964581455.1 uncultured Chitinophaga sp.
ATAACGGCTCACTCCGCCTCCATCTGTACCAAACCAAAGATTTCCGTTTTTATCTTCTGTGATATGGAATACAATATTATTTGCCAGCCCCTGTTCGGTAGTAAAATTTGTAAAAGATTTTCCGTCATAGCGGCTCACCCCGCCTCCATCTGTGGCAAACCAAAGATTTCCGTTTTTATCTTCTGTGATACATCTTATAATATCATTTGGCAATCCTTGTGCAGTAGTAAAGTTTGTAAATGATTTTCCGTCATAGCGGCTCACTCCACCGCCTAATGTACCGAACCAGAGATTTCCTGTTTTATCTTCTGCAATACTATAGACAATATTATTAGCCAGTTCCTGAACCTTAGTAAAGTTGGTTAATGATTTCCCGACATAACGGCTCACTCCTCCGCCAAATGTACCGAACCAAAGATTTCCTGTTTTATCCTGTGTGATGCTCCAAACAGTATTATTTGCCAGTCCTTGTACCGTAGTATAGTTGGTAAATGATTTCCCATCATAACGGCTCACACCACCGCCATCTGTTGCGAACCAAAGATTTCCCTTTTTATCTTCCGTGATACTAAGAACAATATTATTTGCTAATCCTTGTGCCGTAGTAAAGTTGGTAAATGATTTCCCGTCATACCGGCTCACCCCACCTCCAAACGTGCCGAACCAAAGATTTCCCTTTTTATCTTCAGTGATACTATAAACTTTATTATTTGCCAGCCCCTGAGCTGTAGTAATGCTGGTAAATGATTTTCCGTCATAACGACTCACACCACCTCCATCTGTGGCGAACCAGAGATTTCCTGATTTATCTTCCTTGATACTTTTTACAGTATTATTTCCCAACCCATCAGTCGTAGTAAAATTGGTGAATGATTTACCATCATATCGGCTCACCCCACCACCTAATGTGCCAAACCAGAAATTCCCTTTTTTATCTTCCGTGATACTCCATACGGTATTATTTACAAGTCCATGCGCTGTAGTAATGTTCGTGAATGATTTCCCATCATACCAGCTCACACCACCGCCAGTGCCAAACCAGAGATTTCCTTTTTTATCTTCCGTGATACTATAAACAATATTGTTAGCCAGCCCCTGATCTGCAGTAAAGTTGGTGAATGATTTACCATCATAACGGCTCACACCACCGCCAAATGTACCGAACCAGAGATTTCCCGGCTTATCTCTGAACCCGCAGGCAACACTACTAAGAGCCAAGCCCTGTTCAGTGTTATAGTTTTCGAAAAATGAAAGCCCACCATCCTCTGCAGAAAGGATAGGAGTTGTAACCGGAGGGGTCATTTGTCGGGTCTTACCGTTTGTCCCCGGATTCGTCAACGTAAGTGTGTAATTTTTAGTTGGAACAGGTATAATGTTTGGCTTTCCGGCAGGGATAATTTGTGGCGCCGGTTGTGCAACCAGATTGGCAGAGTTTGATACGATGATTATTATAAGCAGAATAGTTTTTGTTTTCACGAGAATATTTTTTTATCAATTATAAAGTTAGCACGATAATAAATTCTATAAACTCATTTTATTTACACCCACTTTCAATTCTCCACCCGGCCTTTGGTAATGATGTGATAGCTTAAAGCTAATCCTAAACCTGTTTCATGTCAGGTAATAACTTTATTTTAAATTTTTGATGAAATTTGAACTGCTTATCATGTAAATCGTAAACAAGATGTTTTTAAAGGCACTTCATTTTCGGGTTTTTTTATATTAAGTGCTTCTTCAAGAAAAATAAATTTTAAAATAAATCTGTGACTATTTAATTAGTAAGAATCATTTATGAGCCGGGGCTAAAACATCTCAACCCCACTTATAACGTTGTTGTTAAGTCAAAATTTACTTTTTAACTACATCAACCCTAAGGATAAGAATGTGTGATGTACTCTTTTTTGTATTGGTGCTCACATAAACTTCTCTGGTGCGTTCACCAGCCATGTTTTTACTGTCAAACTTTGCTTTAATAACACTTTCCTGGCCTGGTGTAAGAGGTTCATTTGGTTTTTCAGTAATGGTGGTGCATCCGCAACTGGTCGACACTTTGGTAACAACTAAAGGCTTGTCGCCGGTATTTTTAAAACGGAATGTTACATCAACAACCTGGCCTTCTTCTACCTTTCCTAAATCCTGGTAGGTTGAATCGAGCCATTGCATGGTAGTAAAATTGGCTGAATCTTCAAACACCCTGGTGAAATCATCTGCCCGTTCAATTGCAGGAGTTATAACTTCAGTTGTTTTTTTATCAGTTTGGTTGCAAGTGGCAATGCTTATGCCAAAAATCAGAATAATTAAACTCCTTTTCATATTATTGATTTGAATTTTGAGAAATACCTGCCTACATGATCCGGACATACGATTGTTTCCTGTACACCTACAATATTATATTTTCTCTTACATATAGTATGTTGCTTATTAGCAAAAGATAAACCATTTTTGACTAATTAACCCAAGTTGCTAGTTAAAAAGAGCATCGAATAAAGAATAATTTTGAGT
>CAZOOT010000138.1:0-8552 GCA_964581455.1 uncultured Chitinophaga sp.
CCATTATCACTGGAGAACATAATAATTGTATTGTTATCCAATCCAAGCTCTTTGATTTTTTTTAAAATGATACCAACCTGGTCATCCAGGTAAGTGATCATGGCTGCATAAGTAGATAAAGGATATTTTGTGGGAGAATAACTACTTGTGCCGTAATAAGGTTTTTCATCAAACTGCCCGATGTATTTTGTTACATACTCATCCGGGGCTTGTAAGGCTAAATGAGGAAGGGTATAGGGTAAGTAAAGAAAAAAGGGGTTGTTCTTATTTTTATTTATAAAGCCAAGTGCCTTCTCTGTCATTTTTTGCGCTGCATAATCATTGCCTTTGAATAAATCAAAATCTGCATCTCTTGCTTTTGTTGAGTCCAACCTGGTATGCACATTTATTACAGGATTATTCAGCGTATCCCAATGATCATTTTCCCATAAATGAGTTGGGTAAAAATTATGTCCCTGTTTCTGATCCAGGTATCCATAATAATAATCGAAACCCTGTTTCAATGGAGAACCTGTGGTCTCATTCATACCCAATCCCCATTTACCACTCATTCCGGTTTTATATCCTGCCTGTTTCAGCATTTCAGGAAGTGTAAATATTCCTTCGGGCAATGGCATCTGACCTCCTTCCAGGCTATCAGAAAATCCACCCAGCTCATAGTTGCCACGAATGTAGGAATGACCTCCATGTTTTCCGGTTAATAACATCGCCCTTGCAGGCGCACATACCGGAGCCCCCGTATAATGTTGTGTAAACCGCATTCCCTCTTTTGACATTTGGTCAAGATGAGGTGTTTTTATTTTTTTCTGACCGTAACATCCTAATTCTCCATATCCCAAATCATCGGCGTAGATGTAGATAATATTGGGAAGTTTTGCATTGGACTGATTGTTTACAGTCTGACCTGATAAATAAAAAGATGAACAGAAGAGTACGAGAAAAAATAATGCATTATTTTTTTGAAATAACATTAATATCTTTTTTGGAAAAATACAGCATTTTAAGATACTGATTCTACACTACCATAAGCAGTCAATAAAACCCAAAAGATTAAGAAGACAAATTATAAATCTGTAATCGGCTTATACTTGGGAACCAATAATTTCATTATGGACCATGCCAGCAAATAAGCAATGGCACAAAAAATAAACATAATGGTATATCCTGTTTCTATATGACCGAGAGCTTTATAATGATCAAATAAAGCACCTCCGGCTTTTGTTACAATAACACCACCAATACCTCCGGCCATGCCACCAATACCAACCACTGAAGCAATTGCTTTATTGGGAACCATATCAGAAACTGTAGTAAAAAGATTGGCACTCCAAGCCTGGTGTGCAGATGCACCGATTCCAATCAAAATCACGGGGAACCAGTAACTGATTGCTCCCAAATATTGTGCAGCCAAAACAACCAGTGGAATTGTTGCGATCACCAGCATAGCTTTCATCCGGCCATCATAAGGTTTATACCCTTTTTTTATAAAATACATAGGGAACCAACCACCGCCAACGCTGCCAAACATGGTCATACTGTATAATGCAGCCAAGGGAAGCATGACCGCTGTTCCACTGATACCATATTGATCATTCAGGTAAGCCGGCAACCAGAAAAGAAAAAACCACCATACGCCATCTGTCAAAAATTTTCCAACAGTGAAGGCCCAGGTTTGCCGGTAGGTTAATAATTTAAACCAGGGTACTTTCTCTTTTGTTTCAGGAATATTTTCTTCTGTATCACTTTTTATATATTCCAGTTCTGCAGCCGACATTCTTTTTTGTTCATCCGGTTTTTCATAATATGCCAGCCAGAAAAATAACCAGAGAAATCCTACTGCGCCAATAATAACAAAAGCAGATTCCCAACCCCAGTTTTTAGCGATCCAGGGCACAGTCAATGGAGCAAGAATGGCTCCGACATTACTACCTGAATTAAATATGCCGGTAGCAAATGATCTTTCTTTTTTTGGGAAATATTCTGCTGTAGCCTTGATAGCTGCAGGAAAATTTCCGGATTCGCCAAAACCCAGTAAAGCTCTTGCAAACATGAATCCCATAACAGAGATCGGAACAGTTGCAATGCCTATCCAACCCAGAACCGCAGCTATACCTTCGCCAATTGGAATAGCCAGTGCATGAATAACCGCAGCTACCGACCAGATGATGATTGCCCAGGTAAATCCTTTTTTGGTTCCTAATTTATCAATGAACCTTCCGGCAAATAACATGGAGATGGCATAGGAGAACTGAAAAACAGATGCAATATTTGCATACTGGGTATTACTCCATCCGAATTTTTCTTCCAGCAATGGCTTCAGTAAACTGAGTACCTGCCTATCGAGATAATTAACTGTTGTTGCAAAGAATAGCAATGTACATATCGTCCAGCGATACTTCCCGATAGCGGCTTTTACCATGTTTACTTTTTTATGGATTGAATTAATTCCAAAACTTCACGGGTCATTTTCTCTATTGTAGAATAATCTTTTGCCTCCATTAATTTTTTACTGATCAGCTTACTTCCCATTCCCACTGCACAAACTCCTGCTTTAAACCACCCTTCAATATTTTCCCTGGTTGTATCCACACCACCGGTAGGCATAAATAAAAGTTTTGGAAAAATATCCTTAATGCCGCTGAGAAATTCAGGGCCCAGCATATTGCCGGGAAATAGTTTAATAAATTTCACCCCGCTGTTTTCTGCAACAATAATTTCAGTGGGTGTCATACATCCCGGTGCATAAAAAATATCATTGCTCTTTGCATATTTGGCTACTTTTTTTACAAACCCGGGACTCACTAAAAAATCAGCACCGGCTTCCATATAATCTTCAGCCTGCTTCATATTTTTAATAGTACCAACTCCTAATAATAAACCTGGCATTTCATTGTTCCTTACTGCCACCATTTTTTTAAAATTATGCAAAGCAGCTTCCCCACGGTTGGTATATTCTACAGCTTTGATCCCGGCCTTATAAATTGCTTTCAAAACTTCTATACTGACTGTTTCGTCCGGATTGAAATATAATGGAAGGATTCCTTGTTGCACAATTGCATCTGAAATTTGTTGTGTTTTGCTCATAATATTTTTACTTTAATAACTAATTTTTTTATTGTGCTATCCCCAATCATCGGTGCATGCACATCTTCGGGAAAGAAAATGACAAACTGACCATTGGTTAACTGAAAAAACATATCTGGCTCATCACTGAAAAATCTGACATCCTTTTCTGCATTATAATCGCCGTTTGGAAGGTTACATTTTTCCCGCGGCTTCCACCCGATTGTTTCATGGCCGTTAATACAAAGTTGTATGTCTATGTTTTTATCGTGACATTCAAATTTTGCAAGACTACTTTCTTTTGTTTTACCGGGTGCATTACTAAAAATAACTTTCAATCCTTCTGCAATATCTGATTTACCGTCCGCAGCATTTACCAGGTCTGTTTGTCGAATATATTCAAATGCTTTTTCGAACAGCGGATGTGCTGAATAATATTTCGAAGCATTCTTTATTGTATCGATTATCATCGCAACTTTTTTGCATTTGAATTTTTATTTTCGACTTTATCTCTGCACTCTTCCACTGCCATCCCCTTTCATCAAATCTTTCACATCACTCAGCGTAGCATGATTCAAATCTCCCGGAATGGTATGTTTCAATGCTGATGCGGCTACACCGAATTCTGCCGCTTCATTCATTGGCATACCGGTAACCAATCCATAAATCAATCCACTGGCAAATGAATCACCACTGCCTACACGGTCAACAATACGAACACTGTATTCTTTGGTATGATAAAAATCATTGCCGTCATATACCAGGGCACTCCAGCCATTATCACTGGCACTATGGCTTTCTCTTAAAGATGAAGCAATAAATTTAAATCCGAATTTTTCTTTCATTTGTTTAAATACATCTTTGAAACCATCCAGGTTCAGTTCTCCTTTTGTTACATCGGTATCTTTTGCTTTAAAACCTAAACACAGATCTGCGTCCTCTTCATTTCCGATGCAAACGTCTACGTTTTCACAAAGCTTAGTCATGATCACCCTTGCTTTTTCTTTGGTCCAGAGTTTCTTCCGGAAGTTCAGATCAATACTTGTAGTGATGCCTTTTGCTTTGGCTGCTTTTAAAGCTGCTTCAATTAACGCAGCCGCTTTATCACTCAGTGCAGGTGTGATCCCTGTTGTGTGAAACCAGGAAGCTCCATCAAAAATTTTATCAAAATCAAATTCGGATGCATCTACATCTGCAATAGAAGCGCCGGCACGATCGTATATAACCTGTGATGCCCTCATGGATGCACCGGTTTCTAAAAAATAAATACCGAGCCTGTCTCCGCCACGGGCCACAAACTGTGTATCCACTCCATAGCGGCGTAAATGATTGATGGCTGATTGCCCGATTGCATTATTCGGTACTTTGGAAACAAAAGTTCCCTTTAAACCATAATTACATAAAGCTGCTGAAACATTGGCTTCTCCACCACCATATGTGATATCAAATGTATCGGCCTGAACAAAGCGCTTAAAATCCGGAGTGGACAAACGCAGCATAATTTCTCCCAGTGTTACTACTTTTTTTGACATAGCTCTAAACTTGATTTATTTGTTTAATTATTATTTTAATTCTGCAATCGGTGCAGGATCCATATCAGTAAATGTCTGATTTTCTCCCGCCATTCCCCAGATAAATCCATAATTGGAAGTTCCACATCCGAAATGCATAGACCAGGGTGCAGAAATAACTGCTTCATGATTGGCAACAACCAGATTCCTGGTTTCCAGCCTTTCCCCCATAATATGAAACACCCGGTGTTGATCAGAAAGATCAAAATAAAAATATACCTCCATTCTTCTTGTATGTGTATGCGGGGGAACCGAATTCCACACACTTCCACTTTCCAATGTGGTCAAGCCCATCACGAGCTGACAACTTTTGATCCCATTAGCATGTATATATTTATATATCGTTCTTTTATTTGAAGTTGAAATATCACCCATATTCACGGGGGATGCTTTTTCTTTTTTCATTAATCTGTTGGCATATTTATGATGTGCGGGGGCTGACAACATATAAAGCAACGCCGGTTCTTTCCGGCTTTTACTTTTAAACTTTACTTCTTTAGTGCCCTTGCCCAGGTAAACACAATCCAGTTTATTGATAGCAAATTCTTTTCCGTCAGCAATGACAACAGCATCTCCGCCAACATTGATGATACCGATCTCCCTTCTCTCTAAAAAATATCCGGCTTTTAATTCCGGGTGATTGGATAGCTGAATTGTTTTATTAACTGGTTTTACCCCTCCAATGATCATCCGGTCATAGTGCGAATACACCAGTTGCAGTTTATCTTCCTGCATCAGATTTTGCAGCAGAAAATTTTCCCTGAGCTGAGTAGTATTCATTCCCATTGTTTCCTTCGGGCTGTTTTGAAATCGTATTTCCATGCTTTAGGCTTTTACAGATGATTTGTTTTTTTCGCCGATACCCTGCCAGTTAAAGTAGTTTTTTGCATTATTAAAACATATATCCTGTACCAGTTTTCCTACCCATTCTATATCATTTGGCAATTCACCATTTTCAATTTCCTCACCGAACAGATTACAAAGAATTCTTCTGAAATATTCATGACGTGGAAAAGAAAGAAAACTCCTGCTATCCGTGAGCATTCCAATAAAACGGCTGATCAAACCCATATTGCTTAATGTGTTGATCTGTTTTGTCATGCCGTCTTTCTGATCCAGAAACCACCAGGAGGAGCCCCATTGTACTTTTCCTGCTACACTACCATCATTGAAGTTGCCTATCATGGTTGCAAATAATTCATTATCGGCAGGATTCAGATTATAAATAATTGTTTTTGCCAGTTTGTTTTCTTTATCCAGCCTGTTTAAAAATTTAGAAAGGGTTCTTGCCTGTGAAAAATCGCCAATACTATCCCAGCCCGTATCCGGACCAAGCTGACTTAACATGCGGCTATTATTATTTCTCAGTGCACCCAAATGGTATTGCTGTACAAATCCATTTTCCCAATCCCATTCTGCAAAATTGACCAGCATAGCTGATTTAAACTTTTTGTTTTCTTCAAGTGATAAGTTACCACCAGAACGAATTTTTGCAAAAATGCCAACTATCTCCGTCTGGGTATAATCTTCGGCATAAATCTCTTCCAGGCCATGATCACTGACAGCACAATCGTTAGCTACAAAATAATCGTGACGTTTCTTAAGAGCGGTTATATAATCATTAAATGAACTGATAGAAATGTCTGATGACTCTTCAAGTGCAGACAAATAATTATTAAATGTGATTGCATCATCTACATTCATTGCTTTATCAGGCCGAAAGGCCGGTAAAACCTTTAAATTTATTTTCTCTTTTTTTATTTTTTGATGGAATTCAAGGTTATCGACCGGATCGTCTGTGGTACAAATAACTTTTACATTCATTTTTTCAAGCAGGTTTCTTACGCTAAACTCCTTTGTCTGTAGTTTTGCAGAAGTCTCCTCATAAATTTCATTCGCTGTATCTGCATTTAAAATTTCATGTATATCAAAATACCTTTGCAGTTCAAGATGTGTCCAGTGATATAAAGGATTTCGCATTGTATAGGGAACTGTAGCCGCCCAGTTTCGGAATTTCTCAATATCAGACCCATTACCTGTAATGTACTTTTCATTTACCCCATTGATCCGCATGGCCCGCCATTTATAATGATCGCCGTAAAGCCAGATCCTGGTTATATTTTCAAATATCCTGTCTTCAGCAACTTCATTTGGAGGCAGGTGATTGTGATAATCAATAATGGGCATGTCTTTGGCATACTCATGATACAGGCGTTGTGCTGTTGTATTGGTTAGCAGAAAATTTTCATCAAGAAATTGTTTCATACAATTATTTTAATGTCTTAAAAGCCATATTTGCCAAAAGAGTAAAAACAGAAAGTCTTAAAGATATAAAATATGACCTATTTGAGTTGTTTGACTAACTTATAAACTCACCCCTCTCTTCCACGGAATAAAATCGTCCTGGTTCAATTGTACTGCTTTTGGTAAAACTTCTCCACTGGCAGCTTTGATACAATATTCCAGGATTTCTTCTCCCATTTGTTCAATGGTTTTATCGCCATCGATTACTGGGCCACAATCAATATCAATAATATCATTCATCCGTTTTGTCAAAGAAGAATTTGTAGATACTTTAATCGTAGGACAAACAGGGTTTCCGGTGGGTGTACCCAGTCCGGTTGTAAATAATATTAAGGTAGCACCACTTGCAGCTTTGCCGGTAGTGGCTTCCACATCATTACCGGGAGTACATACCAGATTCAATCCGGATTTTGTTGCCTGCTCTGTATAATCCAATACATCCACAACAGGAGATGTGCCGCCTTTTTTTGCAGCCCCTGCACTTTTAATTGCATCCGTTATTAAACCATCTTTAATATTACCAGGAGAAGGATTCATATGAAAACCAGAACCAACCTTTAATGCCTGTTCATTATAGGTTTTCATTAAATGAATAAATTTTTCTGCAGATGCTTTCGTCCCGGTCCTGTCAATCAGCTCCTGTTCTACACCACATAACTCCGGAAATTCAGCCAATAATATTTTCCCACCGAGTGCAACTACAAGATCAGAACAATAACCAACAGCAGGATTGGCAGAGATTCCGCTGAAGCCATCGCTGCCCCCGCATTTTACTCCGATACATAACTTATCGAGTGAAGCAGGTTTTCTTTCCAGTTTATTTATTTCAATCAATCCTTCAAAAGTTTTCCGGATAGATTCTGCTATTAATTGTTCTTCGCTTTGAGATTGCTGCTGTTCAAAAATGAATAAAGGCATATCAAAATCCGGGTTTTGTTTTCTCAGATCATCTTTAAAATCCTGAACCTGTAAATTCTGACAGCCTAAACTTAATACTGTTACGCCACCAACATTCGGATGATCGGCATACGCTGCAAGTAATTTGCTTAAAATAGCTGAGTCTTGTCTTATGCCACCACAACCACCCTGGTGATTGAGAAATTTAATACCATCTACATTTTTAAATGTCCGAAGCCCCATCCCAACCTTCCCAGAAGGGGAAGGAGTTAAATCTAAAGCAGAAATGTCTTCTCCTTTATTGTAAGCATCTACAAGAAGGTGGGTATACTGCTTGTATTTATCCGTTACAGCATAGCCCAATTCATTGTGCATGGCTTCGCGGATCACATCCAGGTTCCTGTTTTCACAAAAAACGGTTGGAATAAATAACCAGTAATTGGCTGTACCTACTCTTCCATCACGCCGGTGATAGCCATTAAATGTTTTGCTCTTGAATTTTGAAACATCCGGTGCGTGCCATTCAAACTTTGCATTTCTGTAAGTATAGGGTTCTGCAGCATGCTTGATATTTTCAGTGGACATTCTGCTTCCCATCAGGATCCTAGTTTGTGCTTTTCCCACCAGTACTCCATACATGATCACTTCATCGCCGGGTTGCATATCCTGTGTGTAGAATTTATGTTTGGCGGGTACGTTTTCCGTCAACACATAATC
>CAZOOT010000139.1:0-8504 GCA_964581455.1 uncultured Chitinophaga sp.
AACGGAAAAATAATTGACGGCACCGGCAATAGTTGGTACTATGGAGACATCGCTGTAAAAGATGGAAAAATTATTTCTATCAGAAAATTATCCAATGCAACTGCTGCAAAAACGATTGACGCCAAAGGCCTGATCGTTGCACCTGGTTTTATTGATGTGCATGGTCATATTGAAGGTGGGGTGTTTGTTACTCCTACAGCAGATAACTATATATATGATGGCGTCACCACAGTTATCACGGGTAACTGCGGCGGGTCTGAAGAAAGCATAAAAGATTTTTTCAGAAAACTGGACAGCACAAAAACATCCATTAATGTAGCTTCACTTATCGGTCATAATACTGTAAGAAGAATGGCTATGGGATTGGATGATCGTTTGGCAACTCCGGAAGAACAAAAGAAAATGGAAGAGCTGGTAGCACAGGGCATGAAAGAAGGTGCGGTTGGTTTGGCAACCGGATTAATTTATTTACCCGGTATGTACAGTAATACTGCTGAGGTAGTGGGTCTGGCAAAAGCTGCTGCTGCTAACGGTGGTATTTATGCTTCACATATCCGCAATGAAGAAAGTAAAGTGGTGGAGGCAATTAATGAAGCGATCAATATCGGGAAAGAGGCAAATATTCCCGTGCAGATCTCCCATTTCAAAGTAAGCCACCGGGCCAACTGGGGACGAAGCAAAGAAACACTGGCCCTTATAGAGAATGCCAGGAAAAGCGGTTATGATGTCACCATTGATCAGTATCCTTATACAGCCAGCAGTACCAACCTGGGTGTACGTTTACCCGATTGGGCATTAAGCGGAGGAAATGATTCATTGAAAAAAAGGATTAATGATCCTGCATCGCATAAAAGGATCATTTCAGATATGCTGGCCCAGTTGAAAGAATATAATTATAAGAATTACAGTTTTGCCGTGGTGGCAAGTCACCGGGCCGACACCAGCTACAACGGAAAAAGCATTTCCGAAATCAATAAACTGAAAGGGAGAAAAGCCAAAGCTAGTGAAGAAGCTGAAACCATTCTTGACATCATGCTGGCCGGCGGTGCCCAGATGGTGTATCATGGCATGGATGAAAATGATGTAAAATATTTTTTAAAATATCCTTTCAACATGATCGGCGCTGATGGCGGTGTAAGGGACGGCCGCGGCATGCCACATCCCCGGGCTTATGGTACCAATGCACGGGTGCTGGGAAAATATGTGCGGGAAGAAAAAATTATCTTACTCGAAGAAGCGATCCGTAGAATGACTTCGCTGGCTGCACAGAAATTTAATTTAAAAGACCGTGGCCTCTTGAAAGAAGGTTATGCGGCAGATATTGTTGTCTTCAATGAAGACGAAGTGACAGACAAAGCCACTTTTGAAAATCCGCATCAGTATTCTGCCGGCTTTAAATATGTTTTGGTAAACGGGCAACTGGTGATTGAAAACGAAAAACACAATGGCACCCGCAGTGGTCAGACACTGAAAGGACCGGGATATCAGAAATAAATTATCATCTACAACTTTCGATTCATACATTTTGTAATTTACTATTGCAATCTCCCCCCTTTGTAAAGTCAGTCCGGCTATGATAACTTATTATTAAAATAAGTTATTCATCTTTTATGGAGGTACATCATCATTCACACACACCCCGCAGAAAATGGACCCATTATTTCCGGGAGTTTCTCATGCTGTTTCTTGCTGTGTTTTGCGGGTTCCTTGCAGAATACCAATTGGAGCATAAAATTGAACGAGACCGGGCAAAAGTCTATGCCAAAAATTTGTATGAAGAACTGAAAATAGACACAGCCGCCTTGTCTCAGCTGGCATACCAGAATACTGATATCAGCAGCAAATTAGATACTCTTTGTATGTATTTTGATGAACGAAACAGCAAAGTCACTAACGGGATGTTGTATTATTATGCTGCATACATTCCTTATGTATACTTTTTTTCTTCGAACAGTTCGACACTGGAGGAGCTGAAAGGTGCAGGAAATATGAGACTGATGAAAAGCAATGTAGCCACCAAAATCAGCCAGTTTGATAAAAAACTGAAAGAATTGGAAAAAGAATATCAAATATCCAGAACAGAATTCATGTTGATGGAATCCCTTTATTTCAAAGTGTTCGATGGGGCCCTTTCTTTAAAGTTATTCCCGCTGAGAAATTTTGAAAAAAAGGATTCTGTATTTCTGATAAACCCACCCCTGAATAACGAAGATCTCCGGTTGATTAACGAATTAACTGGCCTGGTAAAACTGCAAGCCTCCCTGTATAAGATCCAGGTAGTACGATTTATTATTCCTATACAGAAATCGGCTGTTGAATTGATGAATTTGCTTAAAAAAGAATACCCTCTGAATTGAAAATTAATTATGAGTAATGAATTTATTATAATGAATTACTTTACAACATATCAATCAGCCATTCATAATTCATAACGCTGAATTCTAAATTAATGGAAGTACACCACCACTCACATACTTCACGAAAAAAATGGACACATTATTTCTGGGAGTTTTTAATGCTGTTCCTCGCTGTTTTCTGCGGCTTTTTAGCCGAGTATCAGCTGGAGCATAAAATTGAGAAAGAAAGAGCTAAAGAATATGCCCGGGCTCTTTATGATGATGTTGTCAGTGATACTGCATATCTGAAAAATATTATTGAGGAAACAAAAAAAGACCTTTCTTACCAGGATACATTGGCTGATCTTCTCCATCAAATGAGTGTGGAAGAAAAAAAAGTGCCTGGAGCGGCTTTGTATTACTATGCTGCCAGATCAAGAACAGGCACATTATTTAGCGTAAAAACATCCACGATTAATCAACTAAAAAATTCAGGATCTTTAAGACTTTTAAGAAAGCCTGAACTTATTAAACTGTTTACTAATTATGACCAGGCCATCAGTATTCAGCATTCGCGGCTGGAAAGCGACCTGGGTATACGTGATGCCTTGGTAGAATCTATGCGGCAGATATTTAGTTTTTCTGAGTATGAGAAGTTAGAAAAGCTTTTCCACCAATTCCCGCATTCAGGAGATTCTTTATTACAACTGGACCTCCCATTATTAAGCCGGGAAGCTAAATTGATCAGCGATCTTTCCTATGCTTTGCATTCAAGAATGAGAAATTATCGGTCAAGAATTATAAAATATTATGCAGAACCCCTGGATGCAGGGGTAAAGCTTATTGAGGCCTTAAAAAAAGAGTATCACTTTGAATAATATATTTTATGGAAGTACATCACCTTAGTCATACGCCCCGCCAGAAATGGACCCATTATTTCTGGGAGTTTCTCATGTTGTTCCTTGCTGTTACACTTGGTTTCTTTGTAGAGAATCAACGGGAACATTACATTGAAAAACAAAGAGCCAAAGAATTTGCACAGTCGCTGACTTCCGAACTGAAACTTGATATTATCAACTTGACTGAAATGATATTGGTTTACGACAGTGTTGTAAAAAATACTGAAACATTTATCCATCTCGTTGATAGCCTTCCCGGTGGAGGAGTTCCGGGCGGTGCACTTTATTATTATGGGAGATTTGCAAATATGAATTACCGCATGGCATTTTACACAGCCACAATTGAACAACTGAAAAATTCGGGAAGCCTCCGTTATTTCCCTTTAGCGTTACGTAATAAAATTTCAAGATACGATCAAAATATACAGGAGTATAACCTCAGACAGGGAAACGAACCTGTTTACAACATTGAAACGAGAAAATACTATGAAAAAATATTTGATCAGGCAGTTCTGAAACAATTTGAAAAAACCGACAATGCCGATACACTGTTCAAATTAAGTCAAACAAATTTCCCTTTATTGGTGAATGACAAATTGTTGCTGAAGCAGTTTGCCAATAATTGTTATGGACGAAAAGAAGCCTGGCGGAACCGGACAAAATTCATATTAATTCCGATAAAAAAAATGGCAGAAGATCTGGTTAAATCATTGGAGAAGGAATATCATCTCAAATAAATAATTATGGAAGTACATGCCCACACACATACACCGCGGAAAAAATGGACACATTATTTCTGGGAGTTTCTTATGCTGTTTCTCGCTGTGTTCTGTGGGTTTCTAGCAGAAAATCAGCGGGAACATTACGTTGAAAAGCAAAGAGCAAAACAATTTGCTAAATCATTGATTAATGATTTAGAGAGGGACACGGCCACGCTAATAAGTTGCAAACTGCGTTCAAATACTATCGCCGATGCAATTGACAGTTTAAGAGAAATATTACGAAGCAAAAATATTAAGGAAGCTAAAGGCAATCATCTCTATTATTATGCAAGACAGTTACCTAATCAAAATCCATTCATTCCTTCTGATGCAACTATTAAACAATTGATGGGTTCAGGAAGCCTGCGGTATTTTCAAAATTCCTTTATTGTGGATAAAATTGCTGACTATTACAGATTTGTCCAATGGGTAATTTATGATCAGGGTGATAATGTCAGAGCACAATATATATTTGAATTGCAAGCCAGGTTTTTTGATATCAGCCAGGTTGAACTTATAAAAATTAAACTTTCTTCAGACTGGTCTTTTGAAAATGAAGCTGCATTAAATATAAAATCTGGGTTGTTAACTTATGATCCGGTTCAACTACAGCAATTAAAACAATTTGCCCGTCTGAAAAGCCAGGATTTAAGAAGATTTGTATACCGGATAGAAATAACATTAAAGCAGGCAACAGAGTTGATTGCTGAATTAAAAAAAGAATATCATCTAAAGTGAGAATGGCCTGCCTGTCTGCAGGCTATTAGCTGTGGGCTTCTTAACTTAAAACTTAGAACCTAAACCTTATAACTTCTATATTTGACTATCAATCTTATTAATCAATGCCACTCTTCCAGCAGTCTGTTGTAAAAAAATACCTGACCGACCTTGATAAAGAAACACTGCAGCAACGCTGGAATATTTTCGTTTCCCATTTTCATAACAGCGCCATTCAGCAAAATATACTCCACGCAAAAGAAGAAGAATACCAGGAAGGTTTTGTAAGAGATTTGTTTGTAAATGTTCTTGGCTACACACTCAATCCCCAGCCCGATTATAATTTTGTACTGGAAAAGAAAACAGAAGCTGACAGCACAAAAAGTGATGGTGCTATCATCTCCCCCTCCTCCGGAGCAGGGGGAGGTCATACTATCGCCGTAATAGAATTAAAAGACACCGCCACCACCGATCTTGATAAAGTGGAAAAGCAGGCCTTTGGTTATAAGCACCGGCATCCTGATTGCACTTATATCATCACCGCTAATTTTCAAAAGCTACGCTTCTATATTAATGATGCCATAGAGTACGAGGAGTTTGATTTGTTTACACTCACTCAGGAAAGGTTTGCTCTTTTATATCTCTGCTTCAGTGAGCAAACTATTTTTAAAAATATTCCGCTGCTGATAAAAAAAGCATCGCTGACGCAGGAAGAGGCCGTTACTAAAAAACTGTATTCCGATTACTCCGGCTTTCGCAAAAAACTGTTTCATAATATAACGGAGCTGAACCCGCAATATTCAAAAATTGAACTGTTTCAAAAAACACAGAAACTGCTCGACCGGTTTTTATTTATCCTTTTTGCAGAAGACAGGATGCTGCTGCCACCCAACTCTGTTCGGGAAATATTAAAACAATGGCAGCAACTGAAAGAGCTGGATGCCGAAGTGCCGCTCTTCGACCGGTTTAAAAAATATTTCGGTTACCTCAATACCGGCCACGAAGGGAAACAACATACCATATTTGCCTATAACGGCGGGCTGTTTGCCACCGATAAAATATTAGATACTATAAAAATTGACGATACTATTTTACATGACAGTTGTGTTGCCTTAAGCAATTATGATTTTCAAACTGAAGTAGATGTAAATATTCTCGGCCATATTTTTGAACACAGCCTGAGTGAACTCGATGAATTAGACAAGGGGTTGCAATCCCCTGGACGAAGAAAGAAAGACGGCGTATTTTATACACCCCGCTATATTACCAAATACATTGTAGCCAATACGGTTGGCGCCTTATGTGAGCAAAAGAAAAATGAGCTGCAACTGCAGGAAGAAGAATATGCACCTCAACTGAAAAAGAAAGACCAGAAACAACTGTTGGAAAAATTAGAAACTTACCGTGCATGGCTGCTGCAACTTACTATTTGCGATCCCGCCTGCGGCAGTGGCGCTTTTCTTAACCAGGCATTGGAATTTTTAATAAGCGAACACCGGTATATTGATGAACTGAATGCCAAACTCGGCGGCTACTCCATTGTTTTTCCGGATATGGAGAAAAGCATTTTAGAAAATAATTTATTTGGTGTGGATATAAATGAAGAGGCTGTGGAAATAGCAAGGCTTAGCCTTTGGCTGCGTACGGCACAGAAAGGCCGCAAGCTGAACAACCTGAGTGATAATATAAAATGCGGCAACAGTTTAATAGATGACCCCGCCGTAGCCGGCGACAAAGCATTTAACTGGCAAAAAGCATTTCCAAAAATATTCCGCTTAAAAGACAAACAACCATTCCACATCACCTTCGTTACACATTACAGCCGGCGCAATGAAAGGATGGACAAATACCGGGTGCCGCACAAAGATGGTTTTTGGATGAATGAAGAAGCCGAACTGCTGATAACCGGTTATATAAAAGATACAGTACTGGAAAATAACTTCATGGTGCTTGCATATAATATTTGTGGCGACCATGTGCACATGATGATTGTGGCAGAAGAAACGGAGCTACCGGAAATAATGCGGAAGATAAAAGGCAAAACATCCCAGCGTTTCAAAGAACATTTACAGGTGCCGAAAGAAGAAGAGTTTCATTTGTGGGCACAGAAATACAGTACCACCTGGCTCTATACCAATGAGCACTACAACAATGCCATTGCCTATATTGAAAACAACCGCAGCAAACACGAACTCCCATTCCACAAGGGGTTGCAACCCCTTGTAAAAAGCATGCTGACCACCGAAACCGCTGCCTATGCAGTAGAATACAAAGGTGGTTTTGATGTGGTGATTGGGAATCCGCCGTATGCTTTAATGCAGCCTAATAATACAAGCAAAGAACAGCTTGATTTTTTTAAAAAGAATTTCGAGTATGCTGATTTCAAGATTGACTTATTTCATTTATTCTTTCAATTAGGTTACAAAATTTGCAAAACGGATGGTCTTTTATCCTATATAGCGCCAAGCACATTACTTTATAATTATTATGTTGAAGAACTTCGGATGTGGTTATCAAAAAATAATGAAATAAAGCTATTGGCTGTTTCTTTAGAAAAAGTTTTTGAAGATGCAGATGTCCATACTGCTATTTATTTACTTAAAAAAAGTGAAAAGGTTTCGGGTGAATCCTTGATTAATCTATCAGTAAATTTGGAAGGAGTTATTAACGGCTTTGAAGAATATTCAACAATAAAGCAGAAATATCTTAATGAAACTCCCGGCAAAGTTTGGAATCTTCTAATAAATTCCGGGAATATCAATTTACTAACTAAAATTTCAAACAACAAAAAACTTATAGATTTAGCGAAAATTAACCGGGGCTTAATTACCGGAGACCGAGACAAATACTTTTCAAAAGAGAAATCTAGTGAAAAACATGTAGAAATATTAACTGGTTCCGACATCTCAAGATATTATTCAAATGAACCTTCAGAATACGTTTTATTTGAAAGACCAAAAACATCAGGAGGGTGCTGGGATAAAGAAGTCCATTTAGCAAAACATAAAATTTGTGTCCGACAAATTGGCTTTGAGCCAACAGCTGCATTTATTAACCGCCCTTTTGCTGTTACTGGAAATATTTTTACAGTAATAGCGGACGATGATAGTTTTGAAAAGTTTCTATTAACAATTCTTAATTCAAAAGTTATTAAATACTATTGGCAAATAATGTTTAATGATTTTAAGTCGTCGTTTCCTCAAGTAACAATATTCAGTTTAGGCGAAGTTCCAATTCCAAGTATTCAAAAGGAACAACAACTCCCCTTCATCGCCAAAGCCGACATCATGCTGGCGAAAAACAAAGAGCTACAGGAACTAAAGCAGCAGTTGCTGCAATTACTGCAAAGTAATTTTCCGGAAATGCAGGTAAGTAAAAAATTAGCGCAATGGCCATCACTTAGTTTTGCAGAGCTGCTTAAAGAACTGGGCAAACAAAAAATAAAACCCACGCTGCCGCAGCAGCAAGAGTGGATGAATTATTTTGAAGAACAAAAAGCCAAAGCATTGGCTTTGCAAACGATCATTGATACCACCGATAAAGAAATAGATGCGATGGTTTATGCGTTGTACGGTCTGACCCATGAAGAAATACAGATAGTGGAGGGTAATGGCTGATCATTCCCGTACCAGCCGGAAAAAAACAATTATCTTATGCTATAATCCCTCATGAAAACTTTCTGTTTCACCAAAACTATAAAGCAACAAGATGGAAGTACATACACACACTCACACCCCTCGTAAAAAATGGACCCACTATTTCTGGGAGTTTTTAATGTTGTTCCTTGCAGT
>CAZOOT010000140.1:0-8336 GCA_964581455.1 uncultured Chitinophaga sp.
ATTGACTATTGACTATTGACTATTGACTATTGACTATTGACTATTGACTATTGACTATTGACCATTGACCATTTACTAAATGACTAATAAACATGGGAAGAATATTTGAAGTACGTAAATCCTCGATGTTTGCCCGCTGGGATAAAATGGCAAAAAACTTTACACGTATCGGTAAAGAAATAGTGATTGCAGTAAAAGCAGGCGGAGCAGATCCCAATTCCAATGCCGCTCTTCGCCGTTGTTTTCAGAATGCCCGCAGTGTAGGTATGCCCAAGGACCGAGTTGAAGCAGCCATCAAAAGAGCCCAGGGAAAAGAACTGGTGAACTATGATGAGATCTTGTATGAAGGATATGCTCCGCATGGTGTAGCCATTTTAATAGAAACTGCCACCGACAATCATGTAAGAACTGTTGCCAATGTAAAATCAATTTTTACAAAAGGTAATGGCAATATGGGTAATAGCGGAAGTGTAAGTTTCCAGTTTAAGAAACTGGGTGTATTTAAATTAAAACCGGAAGGACTAAATGCTGAAGACCTGGAATTGGAGCTGATTGATTTTGGGCTGGAAGAATTAGGTGAAAGCACAGGTGAAAACGGAGAAGATATTTTAGTTGTACGCTGTGGCTTTACAGATTTTGGCAACATGCAAAGTGCACTGGAAGAAAAAAACATTATACCCATCAGTGCAGAACTGGAATGGATACCAACCATCACTGTTCCTGTTAATGATGAACAAGCTGCAGATGTAAGCAAACTAATAGATAAGCTGGAACAGGATGAAGATGTGCAGAAAGTGTTTCATAATATGGGATGATCATTTCTTTTCTTTCAAATTCCAGTTGTAATTTTATATTGTGAATGATAATCCTCTTATCCTTTTCGACGGCGTCTGCAATTTTTGCAATTACTGGGTAAATTTTTCAATCAAAAGAGACAAAAAGAAAAAATTGCGGTTTGCTCCATTGCAGGGAGAAACAGCCAGGAAATTATTATCACAATTTGGCCTGAATCCTGATAAGCTTTCCTCCGTAATACTAATTGAAAAAAGAAAAATTTATACCCAATCTTCCGCAGCATTCAGATTATGTAAACATCTGGACGGAGCCTGGAAACTGGGTTACGGCTTAATGATCATCCCAAAATTCATCCGTGATTTTTTTTACAATATCATTGCCCGTAACCGGTATAAGTGGTTTGGAAAAAGAGAAGAATGTATGGTGCCTACACTGGAAATGAAAGAAAGATTTTTAAATTAATGAATCGTACTTCCGATTTTATACTTCTATCTCCCCCTTCATATAAAACACACACTGTCCCGCCATGGTTACATGATCCCCCCACCATTTGCATTCAAGATCACCGCCACGTTTTGATAATTGACGTGCAAACATTTTTTTCTTATTCAGTTTTTCTGACCAGAAAGGAATAAGCTGGGAGTGAGATGAACCGGTTACCGGATCTTCATCAATACCGGCAGAAGGAGCAAAAAAACGGGAGACAAAATCGACTCCATTGGAACCGGGAGCTGTGATGATAACTTTTTCGCCGGTTTTCTTAAGTTTTGTAAAATCCGGTTCGCAATTTTTAACCGCCTCTTCATCCTGTAATTCTATAATGATATCACGGTTTTTATAAACACCAACTACTTCCTTAAGATTTAAAGCTTTGAGCAAGGTCTCCGGATAGTCTGTCATACGTTCTGGATTCCAGTTAGGAAATTCCATCACAAATACGTCGGCTCTTTTCTCAACAGAAAGCTTACCGCTTTTTGAATGAAAATGCAGATGCTGATTTTTAAATTCGAGGTAATTAAAAATAACAAATGCCGCCGCCAATGTAGCATGACCGCAAAGATTGATCTCCAAAACAGGGGTAAACCAACGGATATCAAAATCAATTCCCTTTTTTGAAGACGGTACAAAAAAAACTGTCTCACTAAGATTGTTTTCCCCGGCAATATTCTGCATCAGTTCATCGTCCGGCCATTTTTCCAATGGTATTACTGCAGCAGGATTTCCGGAAAAAAGTTTATTGGTAAATGCATCAATGTGATAAATGGTAAGTTTCATATTAAACCCTCCAAACCTCCCTAAAGGGAGGCTTTCGCTTTTGTTAAATAATTATTTTTCATTTAAATTTTCAACAATGATATTCAAAACGTCCTTCCCATTATGAATGATAAAAATTTAGGATTCCAAAGTCCCCTTTAGGGGATTTAGGGGTTCTTATTCTCTCATCATTTCCTTAATCACCTCTTCTATTTCCTCTGCATTGGGTTTACTGAAATAATCACCATCGCTACCGTAAGGCGGACGATGTGCTTTGCCGGTAATAGTTCTTGGTGCCACATCCAGGTATTTATATCCTCCCTGTACTTCCATCACATGGTTAAACATATAGGCTGCCGCTCCGCCAGGCACATCTTCATCTATAAATACGATCCGGTTGGTTTTTTTAAGTGAATCAAGAATCTTATGATGTATATCAAATGGTAACAGTGTTTGTATATCTGCAATTTCACAACTGATTCCCATTTTTTCTAAAACCTGAACAGCTTCCTGTATGATTCGTAAAGTAGAACCATAGGAAACTATAGTAATGTCATTTCCTTCTTTAATGATCTCGGGAACTCCTAATGGTACTGTAAACTGCAGCGGATTTGCCAATTGCTTTTCCTTAAGCCTGTACCCATTCAAACATTCAATCATGATACCCGGATCATTGCTTTGCAATAAGGTATTATACATACCCACTGCCTGTGTCATATTTCTGGGAACACAAACATGTATTCCCCTCAGTGAATTAATCACCATTCCCATGGGTGAACCGCTATGCCAGATTCCTTCCAACCGGTGCCCCCTGGTTCTTACGATCAAAGGACAACTTTGTTTTCCTTTTGTTCGATAATGAGTAGTTGCCACATCATCACTCAAAGCCTGCAACCCGAACAATAAATAATCAATGTATTGAATTTCTGCAATGGGTCTTAACCCACGCAAGGCGAGACCAATGCCCTGGCCCATGATTGTTTGTTCACGTATACCGGTATCAAATATCCTGTTCTCTCCATGTTTTTCCTGTAAGCCACTAAAGCCCTGGTTCACGTCGCCGATATAACCAAGGTCTTCACCAAATGCAATCACCCTGTGATCTGCAGCAAAAAGGTTGTCAAAATATTTATTCAGTACTTCAAATCCATTGATCATTGCAGCGCCAGGTGCATATTCCGCTTTCACTTCTTTTACCTTTAATGCACTTTTATCTCCTTCATTAAATAAATGTGAACTATAAATCTGGCGGTTTTCTTTAACCAGGTCATTGTAATAATCTTTTATCCAGAAAGCTGCATCGTTATTTCTTCCCGCATTGATTGCTGCATTCAGCGATTTCATTACATCCTTTCTTAATGGTTCTTTATTTGCAGCAAGTTCGTTTGCAAGCTGTACCAGGTAATTTGAATTTTCCGGAATTGCATTGGCAAGATTCCTGATCAGATCTACTGATTTATTTACCTGTTCTTTTATAGGTACCAGATAATCATTCCAGGCTTTATTTTTTTCGTCTATTACAAATCGCTTTGCTTCTACTTCCAGGTTATCAAGTTCTGAGTCAACAGCAAGTGCATTAGCCACCATCCACTCTCTCATTTTTTTCAGGCCATCCCATTTTCTTTCCCATTCCAGTCTTTCATCACTCTTATAACGTTCATGGCTTCCGGAAGTGGAGTGGCCCTGGGGTTGTGTAATTTCTTCTACATGAAAAAGAACCGGAATATGTTTTTCCCTGGCTAATTTGATTCCTTCATCAAATGCTTCACACATTCCGGCATAATCCCAGCCTTTTACTTTATAAATATTCAACCCGTTACTGTCATCGGTTTTCTGAAGTCCGCTGATTGCTTCCGAAATTGATCCTTTGGTTGTTTGCAAATTTGTAGGAACTGAAATTCCATATCCATCATCCCAAACAAAAACAGCTAATGGAATTTGAAGAACTCCGGCTGCATTGATTGTTTCCCAAAAATGTCCTTCAGAAGTTGCAGCATCGCCGATGGTAACAAAACAAACTTCGTTTCCATTATTTGATAAATGCGGAAATGCTTTTAACTCTTTAATATTCCTGAAACTTTTTGAAGCAAATGCAAGACCTAATCCCCTTGCCATTTGTCCGGCAGTAGGTGCAATATCTGCAGAAATATTTTTTCTGTTAACCAGATCAACCCACTCGCCTTTTTCATTTGTAATTTCAGTACAGAAATGAGAAACCATTTGACGTCCTGCACTATTGGGGTCATTATTAATATCCGGATCAGCATAAAGCTGAGCAAAGAAATTTTTTACTGTAGATTGCCCGATGGCAAAATGAAAGGTCTGGTCCCTGTAATATCCGGATCGGAAATCTCCTGATTTAAAAAACTTGGCCATAGCCAATTGAGCCACCTCTTTTCCGCCGCCAAAAATTCCAAACTTTGCCTTGCCTGTCAAAACTTCTTTTCTTCCCAAAAGACTGGCTTCCCGACTAATACACCCAATCTTATAATCGTTTAATACTTCGTTTCGGAAATTTTCAAATGACAGTTTTTCGTTAGCAAGCATGGAAGGATTTAAATTCTCCATGAGGCAAAGATATAGGAATCAGCCTCTGAATTTTATAGTGTTAAAAAATCCCGAATTTCGTTACAATGATGCTATGTATAATGAGTATAAAGGCCTAAATTTGAGGTCCCTAAACCTGAATAAATGAAAAGATTCTTTTCCCTTTTCTGTTGCTTTTCAATCCTGGCCACAGCAAATGCTCAACCTGCTCTTCCGATACAGGAGGAAATCTCATTAAAAGAAACTGCTTTTAATTTTGGAATAATTCCGCAAGGCAAACCTGTTTATCATTTTTTTGAATTGACAAATACCGGGAAAACGCCTATGGTCATTTCTGACATTCAAACAACATGCGGATGTACTACACCAGAATGGAGTAAAACACCAATACCTTCCGGCGAAACAACAAAAATAAAAGTAGGGTACAATGCTGCTTCAGAAGGTGATTTTGAAAAACACATTACTATTATTTATAACCAAAATTTCTCTAAACAAGTTCTTATAAAAGGTACAGTGTGGAAAGCCCCGGAAGGTGCAGCTCCGCCAAACGCTTCCATACAATTATTAAAACAAAAAAATAAATAAACTAATATGAAAAATTTTTTATTCCTGGCAATGACACTTGTATTATGTGCTTCTGTAATGGGCCAAAAAGTAGATGATGTAGCTAAATTTAATGAAGAGAAACACAACTTCGGTAAAATAAAACAGAATGTTCCTGTTATTTATTATTTTGAAATAACCAATAATTCAAATAAACCATTGGTGATTGAAAGTGCAACTGCCAGCTGTGGATGTACAGTTCCTGAATATCCGAAGGAGCCAATTGTACCTGGTAAAACTTCCAAAATAAAAGTTCAATATAATGCTGCAAGCATGGGTGCTTTTGATAAGGATGTATATATTAAACTGGCAGGAATAGATGCTCCAAAAACTTTAAAAATTGTTGGAGAAGTCGTTGCAGCCGGTAAATAAAATAATTCAATAAATATTGAAAAAAAAATCCCGTATTAATTTACCGGGATTTTTTTTGCAAACTACTTAATCCTCTCTTCGTTATTCATAATTATCTTTGCCTATGCTTAAAATTTCAAACAGAGGCTTGCAAATGCCTGCATCTCCTATCCGTAAGCTGGTCCCCTTTGCCGAAGCCGCCAAGAAAAAAGGTGTTACTGTATTTCACCTGAATATCGGGCAGCCTGATATTGAAACTCCTCCTGCCATTTTGGATGCAGTTAAGAATGCAGATATTAAAGTTTTGGAATACAGCCACAGCGCCGGCAACGAAAGTTACAGGCGAAAGCTGGTACAGTATTATAAAAAAGTTGGAATTGATGTAACGCATGAACAGATCCTCATCACTACAGGTGGAAGTGAGGCCATCATGTTTGGTTTTTTTTGTTGTTTTAATCCTGATGACGAAGTGATCATTCCCGAACCATTTTATGCAAACTATAATGGATTTGCCTGCGCTGCCGGAGTGAAAGTAATTCCGATCACCTCAAAAATTGAAACAGGGTTTGCATTGCCTCCAATTGCAGATTTTGAAAAAGTAATAACCGGAAAAACAAAAGCAATCATTATTTGCAATCCCAATAACCCCACTGGTTATTTATATAGCCGGGAAGAAATGGATGCGCTGAAGAATATTTGCTTAAAGCACAATCTTTATTTGTTTAGCGATGAAGCTTACCGTGAATTTTGTTATCCGTCGGCTGAAGGACAAGCAGATGGTGAATTTGTAAGTGCCATGCATCTTAAAGGACTTGAGGAACATGTGGTAATGATGGACACTATTTCAAAAAGATATAGTGCCTGTGGTGCAAGACTGGGTGCTTTTGTTACAAAAAATAAAAACGTGTATGCTGCTGCAATGAAATTTGCACAAGCCAGGCTTTCCCCTCCGGGTCTTGCACAGATCATGGCAAAGGCAGCAGTAGATCTTCCTGATTCCTATTTTGAAGCACCCAAGGCAGAATACCAGGCAAGAAGAGATCTGATGGTAAAAAGATTAAACAATATGCCCGGAGTTTTTTGTCCAAACCCCGGTGGCGCTTTTTATGCAATAGCAAAACTTCCGATAGATGATTCTGACAAATTCTGTCAATGGTTACTTGAAAGTTTTTCCCATAATAAACAAACGGTGATGCTGGCTCCTGCCACCGGGTTTTATGGTACAGATGGATTAGGAAAAAATGAAGTGAGACTGGCTTATGTATTAAACCTTAATTCTCTTAATGCAGCGATGGATTGCCTTGAAAAAGCACTGGAACAATATCCGGGGAGAATATTTAAAAAAGAAATGAGTGCGGCCAATGAGAAATGATTGGTGTAGAAAATTTACTGAATCATCACTTTCATAACCTGGTCCTTTACACCTTGTTTTATAAACCTGAAAAGATAGATTCCCTTACTCAATTTGTCTGAAGGTATGATTGTAAGGACATCATCTATTTGTTTTGTAATTAATATTTGCCCTTGTACATTCAATATTTGAAGCGTAACTGTCGGGAAAGGATCATCTGCCAGAATATTTATTGGTTGATACTGTTGAACAGGATTTGGATATATTATATAATCAGTACCAGAAAAATAATAGACCGTTTCAGCAGATGAGTAAATAACTCTCCCTCCGGTGAGTTCAAGTTTTATCCTTAGTCAGCATTACATCTGTAAAATTTTCCTGAAGGCTATTAACCGACGTTATCTGTTGTATAGATTTAAACTCTTTGCCATCATATTTTTCCAGAATAATTTTATTGATATTATATAATGTACCCAGTGACAATATCAGTTTTACTGTATTGTTTTGCAATGAAGTGAGAAAGGATCTTAAATAACATTCCACACCTTGTGTAGTATAATTGAATGTATAACTTTTTACAGCATCCCTATTTCCAATAATTGGTGCAACTGCATAATGCAGTGATGGGTTCAGGTCTTTTGCCAATACTGAAAAACTATCTGTAGTGGTAAAAATCGGTTCCAGATATTTATCCCCGAGCTTGAATACCCTGTATGAATTTATTCCAGGTAATTTTTTCCAGAATATAAGAAATGAATCAGGGCAATTGAAACCTACTCCTGTTAATGTCCTTTGAGCAATCGTAACTGTATCTGAATTGAACTGGTTATTACCAATTGTCATTCTGAAAATGGCTTCACTAAAAAATGAAGGGGCTTGCCATTTATAATAACCTCCTGAAAGATCAACAGCATTATCTATTTGTTGCCAGCTTGTTCCATTGTTTATTGAATACTCTAAAATTCCTGTACCAGAATTGAATGACGAGGACCACCTCAATGTATTGGTAGCTGAAGAAAAAAGAAAATCATTACTGGTTGGAAAGTTCCATTCAAAAATATCCGTTGAATCAAACTGGTATGCAATGCTGAAATTTTGTGAAGCGGTAATTACATTTTTTCCGGTTACTTTAAATTGATAAGCCCCGGTTGATGGATCGTTAATTGTAATTTGTTCTGCGTTATTCAGGCTATCCCTTTTTCGGGTTGGTAGTTTTGTTAATGAATCAATATGAGGAAAGCTGTTCAACACCCACGGTTTCCAAATTTCAAGGGTTGTAACATTTATTAATTCAAGATCCAGGTCATTAACCAATGCCACCGGAGCATTGGGAGATGCAGGCGGGTCATTCCAGGTAAGTGTTAGTTTTAATTTTTTAATACCACCAGGCACTGAAATTGAAAATGTTTGTTCTGTTGTATTCGTTACTGTGCCA
>CAZOOT010000141.1:0-8321 GCA_964581455.1 uncultured Chitinophaga sp.
TTGTATCAATAAAGCAATGAAAGAGATCAATGAAAAAGAGTATCATTCCCTGCTTATTAAACTGGCTCGGAAAAAATGGAATGCTGTAAGCGGCCCGGGTACAAATCTTTTTGTAAAAATGGCTAAGACCAGGGATTTTCTTTTATTGAAAGGGTTTGAATCCTCTCTTATTGCATCCGTTCTTAAAGAAATTAAATAAGAAACTTTTGTATTTTCCTGCTTTAAACCGTTCAATGAATCAAAGAATTTTATTTCCCCTGATCTTTTTACTTAATTCTACCCTGCTTGCACAAAAAGGGAAAGCCGATTTTGAATATGAATTCAGGGCAACGTCTGAAAACGACAATTATGCATTGACATTTGTTGATGGATATTACACAAACGGACTTTTTCTGCAATTCAGCAAACCGGCTAATTGGAAAACTAATCCCAAACTGGAAAAAGTGATCGGCTCCTGGAAACTGGGGCAAATGATGTTTAATTCAGAAAACTACGATGATAAATCACCACAAACAATTGACCGCCCCCTAAGCGGATATTTGTTTTTACAAAAAGGCTATGATTTTTTTTATAAAAAAGGACATATACTTCAGGCAGGACTGGCTTTTGGCGGCTCAGGAAAAGCTTCACAGGCAGAAAAAGTACAAAGGTGGTATCACAATCTTGCCAGCTTACCGGATGTTTCCGGGTGGCCTTTCCAATTAAACGGAGAGATGGTTCTGAATCTTTCGGCTCAATACAATTATAATTTATTGGGATTAAAAAAGAGGCAAAGCAATTTGGAGATTATGGGAGTAGCTACAGCAAATCTTGGTAATGCATTTACCAATGCATCAGGAGGCATGATGATAAAGTTTGGAAATTTTGAAGACCCCTTACGAAGTAGTTTTTACCAGGCAAGACTTGGCAGGGGAACCGTTGAAAAGCTAAAAAGAAACGCTGAAGTGTTTGTCTATTTTTATCCTCAATGGGTTAAGCAGTTTTATAATGCAACGGTACAGGGCCCGCTTTTTAGAAGCGACAAGGGTCCGCTGATTGGCGAAATCAGCAAACAATATTATACACACCGAATAGGAATTCATTATGCGGAGCGAAGTCTTTCGCTGGACTTAAACTATGTTTTGAAAAACAGGGAAGCTGTTTCAATGCGGCAATTGGAAAAATATGTGAGCATTAGCCTGGCTTATCGATTTGGAAGAATAAAATAAAAAAACCGAACCCCAAGAGCCCGGTTTTATAAAAAACAATAATGCGGACTTAAGGAACAGGAAAAAAAGGCTTTTGTTTCATCGCTTTTATTTCTGCCTCTGTTCTTCCCCCCGGGGGACAATTCTCTTTAATAAATTTTGTAAACAGGGCTGAAAGATGTTTTGAAGTTCCTTCACCTTCTCCAATACCATGTGTTCGGTTGGGATAAGCCATCATCTGAAACATCTTGCCATGTTTTACCAATTCATTTGTCAGCATCTCCACGTTTTGGTAGTGTACATTATCATCCCCTGTACCATGAATGACCAATAAATTTCCTTTCAGATTTTTTGCATGTGTTAGTGCAGCCCCATTTTTATAATCTGCAGCATTCTCATCGGGCATTCCCATATATCTTTCGGTATAAATATTATCATACAGCAATGAGCTGGTTACAGGCGCAATCGAAATACCTGTTTGAAACAGATCGGGATATTGAAACATCATATTAAGTGTAGAGGAACCGCCACCGCTCCATCCCCAGATGGCCATCCTGGTTGTATCAATAAAATTCCAACTGGATATTTCTTTAGCGGCAAAAGCCTGGTCACGGATATTTACCTGGCCTATTTTTTTATAAATAGCCTTTCTCCAGGCCCTTCCTTTAGGAGCCGGTGTCCCGCGGTTATCTATGGAAATTTGCACATAACCATCTGCTGCCATATCGCCCCCGTATAAGAAATTCCTGGCAGCACCATAGCTATCATTAACCGTTGTAGCAGCCGGCTCACCATATACATAAAACACAACAGGGTATTTTTTTGTAATGTCAAAATTTTGGGGTTTCACCATCCAGCCGTCCATCGTTACACCTTCCGGTGTTGTGATCTTGAAGTACGAAACATTGCTTTTCTTTTTGTTTTCAGGATTTATTTTTTTGCTGATATCTTCTTCCGGTTTAAAGGGTTTATGATCGGGCAATGTCACCCATTCATTCAGTGGCGGAGTGTAATAGTTAGAAAATCCATGACGTGCAAATTTTCCATTTGGCGAAATCTCATAACTGTTTGTGCCCTCCAGTTCTTTTGGAGTGATACGTGTGGCAGTACCACTTCCGTCAAGTTTTACACTATATAAATATTTCTGGGTTGCATTGTCGGGGGAAGCATAAAAATAAACCAACCCGTTTTTTTCATCAATATTCAAAAGATCTATTACATCATAATTTCCGGGAGTGATCAGTTTTTCTTTTTTTCCATCTATTCCAATTCGATACAAATGCCGCCATCCGTCTTTTTCACTGAACCAGACAAACTCTTTGCCGCCCATGATCCAGTTCCAGCCGGTAACATCAGATGTCCATTCGTTCAGTGTAGCTACCCAGGCTTCATCGGTTTCAGAAAAAATGGTTTTTGCCTCACCCGAAAGCGTATTGCACAACATGATTTTGCTCTGGTTTTGTTTTCTGTTTAGTTGTTGCAGAATGATCTCATTGGACGCCGACCATTCCATACGAATAATATAATGCTGAGCCGGATCGCCTGGCACATTCATCCATTTGGTTTGCGCATTAGAAACATTCACTACGCCAATTCTTGCCGGCGAAGGAGGTTCTCCCACTTTTGGATATTCTACTGGTACAATCTGGCTATAAACAGAATCTGTAGTGTTGAGCATATAATAATCACGGATCTGGTTGGCGTCTATTTGCCAATACGCAATTGATTTGCTATCGGGACCCCAACGGAATCCATCGCGACAAAAAAACTCTTCTTCATATACCCAGTCAAATGTTCCATTGATCATTTTTTTGGTACCATTATCGCTGGTTAATTTTTTGATTTCTCCCGAGGCCAGGTCTTCCGCATAAATATTTCGTTCACTTACATAAGCAACTTTTTTGCTATCAGGAGAAAATTTTGCAAACTGCAAAGAGGATGCAGGTTTATTCTTACCCATTTGGGTTAATTGGCCCGAGGATAAATCAAGCAACCAGTAATCACCCCTGGTAGGGTAACGCCAAACTTTTTGCGCATTGGTATAGATCAACGCCAGTTTTCCATCTACGGATAACTGAAAACTGCGTGGCAGGATCTGCTTACCCTCTTTAGTTGTTAATTGTTTTTTACCTATAAATACAGTTTTGTTTTGCGAAGGCAAATCAATTTTTACAATCTCTCCGCTCTCTCTTTCTACCTGGTAATATGAACTGCCGTCATTGGTCCATTTGGTATAAGGAACACCGGGCTGTGCATAAAGCATTACAAATACAAACTGTACCAGGACAATGAGGACAGTCTTTTTTGTTAATTGTTTTAAATTCATACTAAAGAAATTTGAACCTGAAAAATACGGAATGATACCGAGCCGATTTCGTTAAAATGATCAGCGGTTTTATTGAAAAAAAGGATAAATAATTTGCATCTAATATCTTTACATCATGTCCACACTTACTATCACCGGCATTCAAACTCAATTGCACTGGGAAGATCCCGAAGTGAATCTTAACATGCTGGAAAAAAAGATCAGGAGCATTTCAGAAAAAACCGAAATTATTATTCTGCCCGAAATGTTCAATACCGGCTTTAGTATGAATCCGGAAAAGCTGGCGGAAACCATGGATGGAGAAACAGTAAAATGGATGAAAAGAATGGCTGCAGAAAAAAAAGCAATTCTCACTGGCAGCTTAATAATCGGGGAAGACAAAAAATACTTTAACCGCCTTATCTGGATGTTGCCAGATGGTCAATATGGATATTATGACAAACGCCACCTGTTTGCTTATGCAGGCGAAGACAAACAGTTTACTCCGGGTACAAAAAGACTGATTGCTTCTGTAAAGGGGTGGAAAATAAATCTGCTGATCTGTTATGATCTGCGTTTTCCTGTTTGGGCAAGTCAGCAAATACAGGAAGACGGACCCGAATATGATTTATTAATATATGTAGCCAACTGGCCCGACAGGAGGGTCACTGCATGGAAGACCTTGTTGCAGGCAAGAGCTATCGAAAACCAATGTTTTGTGGCAGGAATAAACCGTGTAGGAAAAGATGGAAATGATATTTATCACAATGGCTGCAGCACTGTAGCAGACCCAATGGGTGAAGTGCTTTATCAAAAAGAAGATGAAGAAGATATTTTTACTGTTATGCTGAAAAAAGAAAAACTTACAGAAACAAGAACAAAGCTTCCATTCTGGAAAGACGGCGATTCATTTATAATTCATCCCTGATGAAACAGGTAATTACCAATTGCATAATTTATTCGGGGAAAGAGATCTTCTCAGGCGTTTCAATACTCTTAGATGAAGGAAGGATAACAAGCTTTGTTTATGACACTGATTTACCCGAAGACTATAATGTCATTGATCTAAAAGGAAAAAATATTTGTCCGGCATTTATCGATCTTCAGATCTATGGAGCAAACGGATTTTTATATTCAGCCAGTCCAACCATTGAGGCCATTAATGCAACACGACAATATTGTTTAGATGGAGGCGCTACAAAGTTTTTATTGACTATTGCCACAAACAGTAAAGACATTGTGAGCAAAGGCATATTAATTGCCAGGCAATATTTAAAGGAAGGCGGTAAAGGCCTGCTCGGCCTGCATTTAGAAGGCCCATGGATCAATCCCCAAAAAAGAGGGGCACATTCGAATGAACATATATCTGCCCCAGCAATTGAAGAAGTGAGAAAACTAATTACTGATGCAGGCGGGATCGTGAAGATGATAACACTTGCACCTGAAATGGTAGATGAATCCATTGTTGATCTTTTACAGGAAAACAAGATCCTGGTTTCTGCAGGGCACAGCAATGCCAGTTATCAGCAAGCTGTAAAAGGATTTGAAAAAATAAAACTGGCAACCCACTTATTTAATGCCATGTCCCAATTGCAAAGCAGGGAACCGGGTATGGTTGGAGCTATTTTTAATGATCCTGTTGTGAAAAGCAGCATCGTGGCAGACGGGCTGCATGTGGATTTTGCAACCATACAGATCAGTAAAAAAATTCTTGGTGAAAGACTTTACCTGATCACAGATGCGGTAGCAGAAACCACGGGGGATATTTATCATCATGTTTTTAAAAATGACCGATACACTCTTCCTGACGGAACCCTTTCCGGTTCTGCACTCAGCATGATGAAAGCAGTAAGGAATTGTGTGCAGCATGTGGGAATTGATACAGAAGAGGCTTTGAGAATGGCATCCTTATATCCGGCTAAAATTTTAGGAATAGATCACGAACATGGTTTAATTGAAAGAAATTTTAAAGCCTCTTTTGTTGTATTTGACAATGAACTAAACATGTCAGAAGTTATTGATCTTTCCTGATCAGGTCCATTACTTTTTCAAATTTATAATCCACTCCACGACGAATGGCATCAATTGTCGGAGTCGATTCTATATCTGGCTGCACTCCCCGTCCGTCTTTCGGAATATCCTTATTTAACACCAGCCTGAAAAGGGGCAAACGAAAGCGAACTTTAGAAACAGGCAGTGTAACATCCGGTATCAACCATGCATTATTTCCATATGCACCTCCCCCGGTTTCTTCACCAACGATAAAAACATTCTCCTGGTCTTTTACAGTTTGTGTAAACAGTGTGGTGGCAGAAAAAGAATTTCCCCCGGTAATAACATAGACTTTTCCAGTAAAGTGATTTTTCTTTTTGGGTTTGAAATAATGTCTTTCAAAATATCCGAAATGATATTTACCGTCTTTCTTTTTCGATGTCACCAACTGCATAAAGAGGCGGTTAAAAAAATAATTACCAATATGTTTTTTGAATTCACTTTTTATGGTATTTGCATAAAGAGAATCAGCTACTTTAAATGGTTTGTTGACGATAAGTTTTGTCAGGTATGTAGAATTAGACACACTGCCTCCGCCATTTCCACGGACATCCAAAACAAGATTTGATAAATTGTTTTGCCTTAGACTTCGAAAAGAAGAACGGAAAAATGACCTGAGATTCAGTTTTCGGCCAAAACTATTCAGGTCCATGATGGCCGTCTTTGTTGTAGAATCAATCCGGAAGCTACGGGAAGATTGTCGCATCAGCTTTTTTCTTTCTGCTGGACTGACACCGGCAAAACGAGCCACTGTTGAACGATTAATACTATCGGCCCGGGGATTATATGCAGGAAGAGAAATGGCTCCTTTTTGACCGCTGCTATCTGCATATTCAACGAAGTAGTTTTCCCTTGATCCAAAAACAGAAGTAAAAGCTGCACCAAACCCGCCACGATTGCTCAGGTTTTGGTATTTGTGAGTTAAATTATAGCCATCGCTTGAAATGAACTGGAAAAGCGTATCCATCAAATTAGGAATGGGCCAGCCATTTATTTTTTTAATCTCTACACCCCTTGTCAAAACACTATCCTTGCGAATAAGATTTGCAGCTACTACAGCTGTAATTTTATGCTCTGAGGATTTTTCCGGCCAAACTTTCAGGCTTAAAGGAAAAATTTTTGTGAGGCCGGTATCCCTGAACCGGGACGCATCTTTGGACCCTCTTACTACGGTATGGCCACAATTCACTTTTGAAATAACATAGTCAAGAATTTTTCGAAACCCGGATTCAGTTAATGAATCACGAAGCTGGTCCTCACCCCATAAAAAGAATTCATCCATTTCTGATTTTGTCGTGTACCAATACAACCCGGGATGTGACTCTTCCAGTACACCACGAAAAACTGAATAATCTTTTTGTAATTGTTCAGGCGAATATTTTGTATAAGGTGAATAAGAGGATTTAGAAACAGAACAACCTGTAAAAAAAATAAAAGACAATAAGCAACTGACAAGAAATGGCAATCGAAAGAAATGGGGACGCTTGTAGTATGTTACCTGGGGCACCTTGTTCATGGTTTTCAAATACGAATTTATTAACGCCTGTTCAATGCATCCCAACCCTGGGCTGTAATCGGATGTGTGTTTTCTCCTTTGGTAATGATCTTTGTTCCTTCTTCTGCATCAGTCATATAACCTATCACACTGATATCATTATTCAATACCAGCTTTTCATGATCGGACTGCTGAATGGTAAAGAGTAATTCATAATCTTCACCTCCACTCAAAGCACAGGCAGTAGGATCAATTTCAAATTTGAACGCTGCTTTTTTTGTTTCTTCAGCTACCGGAATCTTTTCTTCATATACCCTGCAACCAAGATTACTTTGTTTACACAGGTGGAGTATTTCAGAACTCAACCCGTCACTGATATCCAGCATGGCAGTAGGCATGATATTTTCTTTTTCCAAAAACTCAACTATTTCCTTTCTTGCTTCCGGTTTTAATAACCTTCCGATTACATAAGCTTCTCCTTCCAGGTCTGGTTGTACTTCCGGATTTTCAAGATATATTTTTTTCTCTCTTTCCAGAAACAATAATCCAAGATAGGCCGCACCCAGATCACCACTTACACAGAGCAGGTCTCCTTTCTTTGCAGTGCTTCTTTTTACAAATTTGTCCTGCACTACTTCACCAATGGCGGTTACCGAAATCACAAACCCTTTTTGTGATGAAGCCGTATCCCCGCCAACAAGGTCTACTCCATACTTTTCACAGGCCGCATATACTCCCTCATAGAATTCATTTAACGATTCTACGCTGAATCTATTGCTGATACCTATGCTTAATGTGATTTGCGTTGGGGTTGCATTCATGGCATAAATGTCACTGAGGTTTGCTACTACGCTTTTATACCCAAGGTGCTTTAGCGGCGTATACATCAGATCAAAGTGAATACCCTCCAGCAAAAGATCGGTAGTAACCACAGTTTGTTTACCAAAATTGTCAATGATTGCGGCATCATCACCCACACCAACTATTGAAGATGCATTTTGTAATTCTATATTCCGGGTCAGGTATTCTATTAAACCAAATTCTCCCAGTGATGCAATCTCAGTTCTTTCTTCGCTCATAATTCTTTTTCGTTTTTAATTACCAAAAGCAGCTCTTCGTGTATTTTCCCATTTGTAGCTACAATATGCGGTTGATAAGGAGAAAAATTAATCCCATTAAAATCTGTAACCCTGCCACCCGCCTCTTCTACTATTAAATAACCTGCAGCACTGTCCCAGGCTTCCAGTTTATGCTCATAAAAACCATCAAATTTTCCGCTGGC
>CAZOOT010000142.1:0-8295 GCA_964581455.1 uncultured Chitinophaga sp.
CACCTCAATTTGTAATTTTTGCTCAAGCATTGAGCCATACAATATTTGGATTGAACAATCGGTTAATGTAAGAATTTGGCATTTGGCATCTAGGGTATCGAGCCAGGTAATTGGTCGCCTGAATTATTATGGGATTCCTTATGATGTTGATAATATTAATATTTGGTGCTTTAATGATGTTTTTTAATAGGCGTAATACAATAATATTACAGCTTCGGCCCTAATATTGATTTGTAATTATTCAATAAAAAAATATGCCCCTTTTCTTTTGTCCCATTCTTCGAACTCTTTCTTTTGTGCTTTTGAGCATTAGCATCATTTCGTGTAGGTCGACAAGTTTGAAAAGTACTGAAGGGATTGTTTTTTTAAAAACTCAATTTTTTGATTCTTTGGGGAAATCAAGATTTATAAACATTATTAAAATTTGGTATAAGGATAGTTTAGTAATTGAAAAAATTAATCGAACAACTATTATAACTTACGCCGGAAATCAACCCACTTTTAGTTATAGTCTTCTTGCTTTTCGGTACATTGATCTTCCGGGTAATACCTGGCATGATTATAATACTTTTTCGGATACTGCAAAACAAATTAAGCATGGGATTTTGCCCGATTCTGTATTTAAAGACTACGGCTGGTGTTTTTATTCTAATAAAACCCTTCAAATTCAAGGACAGCCCCAATTGCTTACCGATACAATTATTGACAATACCGTCTATAAAAGAGCAAAATTTAGTTTTTTAAGACAACATCCTGAAAAATATTTTGCAATCGGTTATTTCCGTTGTGATAATAAGCCGGCTATGTTCTCGTTAGAGAAATCGTTTAGCCGGCAATTAAACTGTGTTTTGGTAAAAATTTTAAACTACCAAAATGGCAAACCCGTGCCGTATGCTTCAATGGAAGTTGGTTTCATTTCAGACAAGCTCACACACGAAGAACGGAAAGTTTTTGAGGTATGGCAGCTCAATGCAAAAAGTAATCCAGTATTTAAATAATGTTTGGTTTTTAATTTTTTTCATGTACAACAAACAACCCTACTTTAAAAAAAGAAAAGAGCATTGGCCAAAGACCTGATTGCCGATGATACTTCGTTTGTTAAGTCGCTTACTAAAGAAGACGTGGAATACTTGTTTAGTTAAATCTTCAATATTGAAATTAGCTTGTCTTTTTTTTATTTCCTTTTGTGGTGGATCCGCTGGGTAGCAATTGGGGATTGGCCAAAAATAAAGATGCCGATGATGGCCCTGAAAAATTTGAAAACATTCAACGAGGGCCTGTAACTGTGTTTATAAATTTTCGCTTCTTCATGATGAAGGGATATTCCTTTGTTTTTCATGCTGGATTTTTTTGAGATAACGGTATAGTTTTCAAAAAAGTATTATTAAAAGTATAAATTTCCCCTATATCTTGCAATAGCAATAGCCCGCAATATCAATCTTATGAAAAAATTATACTTTTTGGGGTTCCTGGTTTTTTCCTGTTTGCTCTTTTATGGCCAGTCGCTTAAGGAAAAGAACAGCTTCAGGGCCACATTAACAAGCATTGTCAATGATTATCCAAATCAATTCAAAAACCTGCTGGGAGATCTGCTTGTGGAAAATCCTCAATCTACCGATTTCAGCTCAAAGCTGAATATTTCGGGTGCAGTGAGTTCTGTGATTACAAAATACAGTGCTGCCGGTATTGATGTTTATTCATGGGAAGCCCTGATCCTCATTACGGATGATTTTGCTGCGGCGTCTAAAAAATTTACCTCTTTATTTGGTTCAATAAACAACCTTACTGCAACTTTGGAAGGAAGGAATGTTGTTTTCAAAGGAGCTTCTCTAAATCCTATTGAAGAAAAGAAATTTTCCAGTATCCGTTTTCAACTTGCAGATACAAATTCAAAGTACAAGAAATTAAAAATTGAACTTTTGCTGGAAGCGGCAATGCTGGAGTGGACAGTAAGGGTACTGATTTATGAAACCGAAAGAGAAGATGATGAAAGAGGAAGGATCATTGAGCATTAAGATCTGTAAACCTGACTATAAATTAACTTTCGTTAACATTAATTCAACGCAGCTTAACCGCATGCTATCTTCGTTAGGAATATTTTCGTAGCTAATTCTTCTACTTCAATGGGAAAAAAATTAAGCTTTATGAGAAGGGCCTTGTTGGTTTTTATTTTTGCATTTGCTTTTTTTGCCGGCATTGCTCAAAAAAGCGGTACTGTGAAAGGAGTTGTGTATGATACAATTTCCAAACAGCCCGTTAGCTCCGCCACCATTACCGTACTGCAACAAAAAGATTCTTCACTAGTCACCTTTACCATGACAACCAGCAATGGCTCTTTTAATCTTTCCAATCTTGAATATGGTGATTACCGGCTGCTGGTAACCCATGTAGGTTATCACAATTCAAATAAATATTTTTCTATAACAGATGCCAACAAAAACCTGGATTTGGGAAACGTGGTACTGAATGATATGACCAAGGTGCTGGAAGAAGTTGTCCTGATGGCCGAAGCACCACCAGTTACATTAATAGGAGATACCATTCAATACAATGCGGGTTCGTTTAAAACAAAGCCCAATGCGGTTGTAGAAGATCTTCTTAGAAAGATGCCGGGCATCCGGGTAGAAAAAGACGGAACGGTAAAAGCACAGGGACAAACCGTAAACAAAGTATTGGTTGACGGAAAAGAATTTTTTAGCAATGATCCTAAAATAACCACGAAAAATTTACCTGCCGATGCTGTTGATAAGGTTCAGGTATATGATAAGCCCAGCGACATAGCGCAGCTTACCGGTTTTGATGATGGCCAAAGCGAAAAAACGATCAACCTGAAATTGAAACAGGATAAAAAGAAAGGAGTTTTTGGAAAAGTAAATGCCGGTGGCGGAACTGATAGCCGCTACCAGGGCAGGTTCAATGTTAATTCTTTCAAGGGAGCGAGGCAGGTGTCGGTGATCGGCATGGGAAATAATACCAATGCCGAAGGCTTTTCCTTTATGGATATTTTAAGCTTTACTGGTGCGATGAAACAAATGAACAGTGCTGGAGGAAACATCAGTATTAATATTTCTTCCGATGATCCCAATGCGGCGTTAATGGGTGGTGGTAACAATAATTCAATAAACACTTCCTGGGCAGGTGGCGCCAACTACAACAACATCATTGGTAGAAAAATGGAACTGCAGAGTAATTATTTTTATAGCCGCAACAATCCGGTAACCAATCAAAAGCTCAGCCGCCAGTATATCCTGCCGGATTCTACTTATTACTATAATCAAAATTCCCTGTCGGATAACAGAAGTATCACGAATCGTTTCAATCTTACCTATGACTATGTGATCGATTCAATGCATTCCTTAAAGTTCACGCCAAGTCTTAGTTTGCAGAATTCCAAAAATCATTCGCTCAATGATTATGAAACCCTGTCGAAACAATTGTTACAAAGCAACCATGGCTATAGTGACAATTTTTCTGCTAACGATGGATATAATTTTAATGGAACCCTGTTGTTCCGTAAAAAATTCAACAAACGGGGAAGAACTTTTTCATTCAGTATCGGAAGCACATTGAATGAAAGTGATGGAAGGGGAGACCTGGTTTCAGTAAACCAGTTTTACAATCGCCAGGGCATGTTGGTTAAAACCGATTCAATTAACCAGCGGAATATAACTGCCGGAGAAACGAAGGGATACAATACGAGGATGGTATACACAGAGCCCCTGTTCAAAAGATCGCTGATGGAATTCAGTGTTGCCAGGAATAACAGCCTCTATATTTCAGACAAAAAAACATTTGACTACAATCGTCTTTCCGGAAAACATGACCGGGCAAACCAATTGCTGACAAACAATTTTGAAAATTCCTATGCTACCAGTTCGGCGGGATTCCGCATTCGTACACAAAGAAAAAAATATAATTATTCATTGGGCGCAAGCCTGCAGAATGCGGAACTTGAAGGAACCATAAAAACAGGAACAAAAGATTCGGTCATCAGCAAATCCTTTACCAACCTTTTGCCCAATGCAAGGTTCCAGTATAATTTTACCCGGTACAAAACCCTGCGGCTGGATTACAGGGCCTCTACAAACCCTCCTTCCGTTTCCCAATTGCAACCGGTGCCGGATGTCAGCAATCCGCTTAACATTAGTGTAGGAAATCCTGACCTGAAACAGGAATACACGCAGCGTATTAATATAAGCTACAATGGCATGAACCCGTTTCGTGGAAAAAGCTTATTCCTTTTCAGCAATTATTCATTTACCAATAACAGGATCGTAAACTATGATGTGATCGATTCCTTTGGCAGAAAAACAACCAGGCCCGTAAATGTGGATGGTGTTTATAATTTAAATAATGACCTGAGCCTTGGCTGGCCTTTGCGATTTATCAAAGCATCCATGAATTTTAATACTGCTGTTGATTTTAGCAAAACCATTCAGTTCATTAACACCGTAAGAAATGAGATCCGTAATGTAACTGTTAGACCCGGCCTTGATATTTCAAAAACGATCAACAATAAAATTGACCTGACAGTTGGTGGCGGGTTCACCTATCGTAAAGCAAAATATTCTTTGCAGTCATCGCTAAACAACAATTATCTTACCCAGGACTATCGTGTGGATATTGGCTGGGAACTGCCAAAGAATTTTTACCTGTCAACAGAATTCAATTACAGCATCAGTACACAACGGAGTGCCGGATTCAATGCAAGGGTTCCCTTATGGAATTCTTCCATCAGCAAACAATTCCTGAAATTCAATCGGGGAGAAGTGAAGTTGAGCGTTTTTGATCTGCTGAATGAGAACCAGGCCATCGTTCGTAATACCAGCCAGAATTTTATTGAGGACCAGAACAACAGGGTGCTACGCCGTTTCTTTTTACTTGGGTTTACCTATAGCCTGAATAAATTAGCAGCTAATGAGGGTTCCCGCAAAGGCGGAGTGATGATGATCAGGAGATAATTTAACCGGCGATTTGTTTTCTTTTTTTCAGCAGCAGGTAGTTGATAACTAAAAAACTTCCGATTGGCAGCAGCAGTATACATCCAAAAACAAAATACGAAACCTGTATTTCCGGTACCGGCTTTACCTGAACAAACAACTGGTCGCCGATAACGGGTTCAGAAAAAATTACACTTCTTGTTAAGTTCCACCCGAGATGCAGCGCAATGGGCACATAAAGAGAAAATGTTTTTGCATAGCCGTAGGCATATAATATGCCTGCGCTTCCTGTAAATAAAAACACAATCGCCATTTGTGCCGGATTGCCAAATGCTTCCTGGGAAAACCAATGATAAATTCCAAAAGCCACTGAAGAAATAATGATCGCTTTTGTCGCTCCAAGTTTTTTTATCAGTATATAAAAAATTACTCCACGGAATATCAGCTCTTCAAACAAAACCGATTTAATATTCCACCAGGTACCGGAAAGAATAAGATTTGTGGTCAGTTCCGGATTCAGTTGCCAACGCTGATCGGCAAAATACATCCGCATAAAAAAATCGGAAGCGCTGCATAGCGCTGCTATCAAAAAAAAAATTACGAAATCAGACAATCTTTTTTTTGATGGCATAAAACCCAATACCCCAAGATTACCTTTTTCAAAGAGCCAGATAAGTAACCAGGAAATTGTAAGCTGAACCAAAATGCCAACCATCAGTTTATTTTTTTATTAGGGCCGCCACTTAAATGATTTTTCGTCAATAGCCCGCATGGTACAAAGAATTCCATCGAGGTGATCACATTCGTGTTGTAAAAGTTCGGAGAGGTCGTCGGCCATTTTCCATTCCTGTTGCTGCCAGTTTTCATCCAGGTAGCGGATGGTTAAATATTTATGCCTTTTTACTTTTACCAGCAGGTTTGGAAAACTCATGCAGTCGTCCCAAAGTTCAAACATTTCATCGCTCAGGTCGGTAAGTTGTGGATTGATAAAAACAACCGGCTTGTCAATCTTCATATATACCAGCCGTTTCATAATGCCTAATTGTGGAGCCGCTATTGCTCTTCCAAAATTATATTTAGCCCTGATCTCAACCATTACGTTGTCCAAATCAGCCACCCAACCGGCAAGCAACGGAAGTTCTGATTTTAAAACCGGTTCGGACACCTGGTATAATAAAGGATCGCCTAATAATAAAAGGTCTTCTGTTTTTTTCATACCTCTTAATCAGATTCGGTAAAAGAAATTTTGTGCTGGGTTAAAAATTCTTTGATCTTATCTACATGCACGCAATGCCCTACATGTAAAAATGGGTAATTGGAAACCTTGCTTTTCTTTCCGTCGTGAATCACCTCTTTTTCCTTGATATCAAATCCAAGATGCAGGTGACTGGTGGCATATTGCATACCATAAATTATTCCGTTTGTATCAAACAATGGTCCGCCGCTCTGTCCCCTGAGGCCGGGTGTACTCATTTCTATTCCCACTATACCGCCTGCATTTGGATCGCCAACAAACCTGGTTACGATGCCGTCAATTGGGAATGATGGTGAATTGGGGTTGCCGGTTTTTGTCCACTCTATATCATCGCTATCTGCATTGAATTTAAAATTATTGAACTCTGGAAAAGGATAGCCTGTACGGCACAAATATTTTCCCTGTTTAATGGTACTGCTGTCTTTTATGAATGTGGCATAGGAATTATAAAGAATTTTATCAAATCCCTTAAACTCCATGATCGCCAGGTCAAGTGTTGGATGTGTGTGGCAGGTGATCTGTTCTATTTTGTCAAAGCAATTGATAAAATTGTTTTTCAGTTGTACCGTTGTTTCTTTCCTGTATTTATATTTTGCCTCCAGTCCCATCATGTTTTTTTTATAGCTATTGTCTTTCGCCAGCTTATCTCTTTCCGCTTTATATTTAATAAAATGCTGGTTCATGTTTTCGGCGGTGGGTATCATGTTGGCTACATGCTTGCAGGTAACTGCCACACCGCTGCTGTTTACAAAAAAGAAAGTGGCAGAACCGGGAGACAGTAAACCGCCGTATGTTCTTGAAATAGTATGAAGCGGTTTTGTAAACTGCAAAACTTTTTCAATGGCAGATTCAAACATGGATCAATGAAGTTGTGTTAAAAGATTCTGTTGAAGTTAGGAACTTATCCTGAGTCTTGTTTGTGGTAAGAAATGCCGGGGCTAAGTAAACACTTTATATTCCTGCTTTTGATTCACGGGTGAGCATCCCGGAGACTCTTCCCAGGCGAGTCTCCTCCCGGGTTATATAAAAAATACAATTTAAAAGGATTTCAGGAGGGACTCGCCGTATAAATGTTTATCTGAACTCTAACTATAATTTTACATTTATAAACTCACTGTACTTTTCTAAGCGACGAGTCCCTCCTGAAAGTTTTTAAAACCGGTATTCTCCTTGTTTGGGAGGAGACTCGTCTGGGAAGAATGCGTTTGTTGGCAGTAGTATTTATACAAGTTCTTCTTTTATTAATTTGAACTTATATGGTATGTGTTTTATTTCATATAGTTTGACTCCAAGTTTATATGCTAAATCAGAAATCCAACTAATATCAGCTTTTGGAAATTTCAAGCCAATTATTATTTCGGCAAAACAAGATTTGTCGACATGAATAATCCTTTCATCATTTGTTGGAGTATTTGGATAAAATAATTTTACGAGTCTGTATTCCTTTTCATATTTCCAGTCACTTGCTTTTGAATGTGTCTCTATGAAAAGAGATTTCATCGAAGTTTCATCTAAAGGGTCAATTGAGGGATAAGCGTCGCCATACAGTACTGGTCCGCCACCACCAAATTGACCAGATTCTTGTAGTTTTTGCTCGTAAAAACCGACACAAAATCCGCTATGATTATATGCATAATGTCCCCACATTAAAATTGAGTCCCAAATTTCACTAAATGAAAGAACCCCATAATGTTCATCTTGCTTTCTGAAAGTATAATCATTCCAATCCTTTTGTTCTTTTTCTTTATCAAACTTTAACCTATTAAATACCCTTTGCTCAAAGGCCGGAATATTTTCTCCGTTTTTTAAGAGTTGCTGTCGAAGATTATTGCTTTGATATTTAACAAACTCCCATATTTTTTCATCTGTGTCAAGAAGGTCAAAGTTTTTTGTAATTCTACAGTCAAATGGGTCATTAAAATCTTTTGGAGAACTAATATATAGCTCCTGATTTAATAAAACATTTCTATGTATTAAATTATTCCAGTCCCTGTATTTATAAATAATTTTTGGAGGATTAGTCATTTGCTGAAGAAAATATTACTGCCAACGGATCGGGGCTTGGCGCAGTTTTGTAGCGGTTCCCGACTTCGTGTCGGG
>CAZOOT010000143.1:0-8231 GCA_964581455.1 uncultured Chitinophaga sp.
TATCCTGCATATTCACATCCAGGGTTGTAATAATATCCTTCCCGTTTTCTGCTTCTACCTGGTATCCATCTACAGGTACGGCTACTCCGCCTGCAATAAACCTGACAAGGCGTTGTCCTTTTTGCCCGGTTAATAAACTATCGTAACTTTTTTCAATCCCTACATTTTGCTTTTTAGCTTTTCCATTGCTGGCGATATATTCTCTGGATAAACCAATTGTACGATTGGCCAATAACCCGAAGGGCATTAATCGTTTACTTTTTTCTTCTACAATTACACCACTTCTGTTTCTTCCAAGTCTTGCCAAAGGAAATTCCCTGAAAGTTTTATACTCTTCAAAAAGCAGTTTCTTCTTTAAAGGATAGTAACGGGATTTATTATTAAAGGCAAGCTGTAATTCTGATTTATAGGCTTTTGCTGATTTGTCACCAAAATAATCTGCAAGTGCTATGGAGAAAGAATCAATATTTTCTTTAAAACGTTTGCCGTTCTTCTCCCGCAAACCATCCGCCATAAAGTCAATGTAAATATCAAAGGTGGGTAATGATGTACTTAACATTTGTCCGTCTTCGCTGTAAATCGTACCACGACCAGCATCAATTTCTTCTATTCTTTGATGAAGGCTGTCGCTCATGCTGCTCCAGTAATCGCCCTGAAATTGTTGAATGTAAAAAGCTCTACCGAGGACCAGGAGGCTCAGCATTGCTATGCCGATAAAACTGAGATACACTCTCCACAATATGTCACGCTTTACTTCCAATGGCCACTTTGTGTTTTTTAGTTGCTTTACCCGGATTTACGGGTTATTTATCTTGTCAGCTTTTGCTGTTCTTTTATTCCTGAACTTCCAACTCTGTTAGTTGAAATCAAATTCACCTGCTTTTTTCTTTTGTCTCCGACTCACTGACCAATACCACTGGTGATTCAACTAATTCTTTTAAGCCTAATGGTTCAACTGCTTTTGACAATTCACTTTGTTTGCTTTTATACATTACTTCACTCTTCACTGTTTTATATTCATACTGCAACTCTTTCACTTCTTTTGCGGTTCTGTTAATGCTACGGATCGTTTTATCTGCATAATGTCCATTATAAATGTAGAGTACGGCTAATACTGCCAGGAACAAAAAGAACGGCACCTGTCGAACAAGTGATTGATAATTCAACCACCGTTTCCACCCGTTTCCGATCGGGTCTTGTTTCGGGTCCCGTTCTTTAATGTTCTCCTGTTCCGGCATAATGTTCTGTTAGGTTGTTTTGGTTTTTCATTTCCGTCCCGAAAATCAATTTTTTGAGAACTGACATTTCGTTCGGAGGGTTTATTTCAAAGGAAATAGAACTTAAATAAATTCTATCCTCGTTTATTCCTTATCATTAAATCTTTTCCGCTACTCTTAATTTGGCGCTTCTTGCTCTTGGATTTTGTTTCATTTCTTTTTCTGAAGCCTCAATCGGTTTTTTAGTAATTATTTTTAGTTCGCTGACTTTTTCAGTCATTATAAAAGGATTTTCCTGCGCCGGATCAAAAGTTCCCTGGCGAAAAAAAATTTTTACTAACCTGTCTTCTAAAGAGTGAAACGTAATAATGGCAACCCTGCCTCCGGGATTCAAGAGGATCGGAATTTGCTGAAGCAACTCTTTTAAGGCGCCGAGTTCGTCATTCACTTCAATTCTCAAAGCTTGAAATACCTGGGCAAAGTATCTTTTTGGATTTCCTTTCACTACTCCGCGAAGCACATTCATAAATGAATCAATAGATTTCAATGTCACTGTCGCCCTGAGTTGAACAATTGTCTTTGCCAGCGTTTTAGAATTGGTTACTTCACCATACTGCTCGAAAATTTTGTGTAGCTGTAATTCACTGTATGTGTTTACTACATCATAAGCTGTTAACGATTGGCGCTGATCCATCCGCATATCCAGTGCTGCATCAAATCTTATTGAGAACCCCCGGTCAGCTTTATCAAATTGATGACTGCTTACACCGAGGTCGGCAAAAATTCCATCCACAGTTTTAAAGTTGTTCAACTTCAAAAACCGCTGAAGATGCCGGAAATTATTTGGCACAAATGTGATACGCGGATCTTTCGGAAGGTTTTGTTTTGCATCTTCATCCTGATCAAATGCAACCAATTTTCCTTTTTCAGATAATTTTTCCAGGATCAATTTTGAATGTCCCCCACCACCAAAAGTGCAGTCGACATAAATTCCATCCGGGTTAATGTTTAACGCTGTAATTGTTTCATGAAGTAAAACCGGTATATGATACTGCTGTTGCAATGAATAAATAATTATTTATTATTCCTGCTTGCCGGTCATTACTTCTTTAGCCAGGTTACTGAAATCATCCGCAGAGAAAGAGTCAAAGAGCTGATGGTACTTAATACTATCCCAGATTTCTATTTTATTTACGGCTGCTACCAGCACTATGTTTTTTTGCAGATCTGCATGCTCTTTCAGATTTGGCGGTACCAATAAACGGCCCGCACTATCCGGCTCCACCATGGTTGCGCCATTTAAAAAGAATCGGCGAAACTCCCTTGCTTTGGGATCGAACTCGTTTAGCTTACTTATATCTGCAAAGAGAGGCTCCCAACTTTTTATTGGATAAAGAGCCAAACATTTTTCAAATCCCCTGTTTATAACAAACAAGCTTTCTTCCTCCTCCGGCAATTGCTTTTTGAAGCCTGCCGGCAGAAGAAACCGCCCCTTTGCGTCCATAGTCGCCTCGAATTCTCCTAGAAAGCCTATCATTATCAGTTGTTTGTATCAAATTTCTACTAAATTGACACAAAATAACACTTTTTCCCACTTAACTACCAATTTTTTCCCTTTTTATTTTTTCCCCAGCAATTTTTATTCTGTAACCTTTGTCTGTATTAGCTTATAGGACATTATCTGAGATATTATAAAAATATCCTGTGGGTTACCTGTGGATTCAGGTGTATAAGCTGTGGATAGAGCGATTTTACTGTTAAACTTTATGGAACCAAACGGGCAATTAACTTTATCATATGTCAGGTACAGGATATTCCGGAAAACCTTTATTTGAAAAGCTTGGAATAAAACCAGGTACCAAGATTTTATTAGTGAACCCTCCGGAAAATTATTTTGATTTGATAGGAGTCAATATTAAAAACCAATTATGTAATAGTCTTGAAAAACCAGATCTCATCCACCTGTTTGCAAGAAATATAAAGGAGTTTGAGTCGTTAATGAAAAATATTAAAACCGTATGCAAAAAAAATCCCCTTGTTGTTGTCTGGGTATCTTGGTATAAAAAAGCTGCCAATATACCTACAGACATGACAGAAGATGTAATTAGAAATTATGCATTGCAAAATGGATTAGTAGATATTAAAGTTTGTGCAGTGGACGAAATATGGAGTGGCTTGAAATTAGTTGTACCGCTGGCTAAACGATGATACATTTGCAGTTCATCAAATGCAACAGTTGGTTGTGTTATGACAGACCCAAGATTTCTCTCCATAAAAGATTTTACCTATTCTCTTCCTGAAGAAAGAATTGCGAGGTATCCGCTACCAGAACGTGATGCTTCGAAGCTGCTCATTTATCAAAACATGATTATTCGGGAAGACGTTTATAAAAACATTGCCAGCCAGCTACCTTCTGATAGTTTGTTGTTATTTAATAATACAAAAGTTGTAGAAGCAAGATTATTATTTAAAAAAGAGACGGGTGGAATTATTGAAATTTTCTGTCTTGAACCACATGAAAAATATGCTGATATATCCACGGCTATGTTACAAAAACAATCAGTGCTGTGGAAATGCCTGGTTGGCGGAGCCTCTAAATGGAAACATGGCCAGTTGCTGAAAAAAAAAATAATTTTTCAAGGAAATGAATTTCAATTTTCAGCAAAATATATTGATAAAGCTGTTGACAGTTTCACGATCGAGCTTTCCTGGGATAATCCCTCACTGTCATTTGCAGAAACATTACATCTTGCAGGAGCAATTCCATTACCTCCTTATATTAAAAGAGCGGCTGAAAAAAGTGATGCTGAAAGATACCAAACCATTTATGCCCATACGGATGGTTCTGTGGCTGCACCAACAGCAGGCCTTCATTTTACAAATCATGTTTTCGAAAAGTTGAATGAAAAAAACATTCAGAAAGATTTTGTAACACTACATGTAGGAGCCGGCACTTTTAAACCAGTGAAAAGCGGGGTGATGAAAGATCATGATATGCACGCCGAATATTTTACAGTAAACAAAGCAACCATAGAAAATATCCATAATCAACTTGAAGGAAATATTATTTCCGTGGGAACTACTTCACTTCGCACAATTGAAAGTTTATATTGGCTGGGTTTGAATTTAATTACGAAAGGAAAAAATTTTAATACGGAGATTACACAATGGGAAGTATATGATAGCTACCAGTCAATTACTCCATCGCAAGCATTAACTGCCCTGCTTGCATGGATGAATGAAAATAAATTACATTCAGTTTCAGCTAAAACCCAAATTATCATTGCCCCCGGGTACAGATTTAAAATTGCAAATGGGTTAATTTCAAATTTTCATCAGCCACAATCTACTTTGCTCTTACTGGTTTCAGCATTTATCGGAGATGACTGGCGAAAAGTTTATGACTATGCTTTAGAAAATGATTTCCGGTTTCTTAGTTATGGTGATGGCTGTTTGCTTTGGAGAAATCAGGATTGATTTTTTTTCAGCGGTAATTCTATAGTAAATGTGCTTCCTCTGCCTATTGTGCTATCCACTTTAACATTTCCACCATGAGCATCTATTACTGTTTTTACATAGCTTAAACCCAATCCAAATCCTTTTACATTATGAATATTTCCTGTATGTGCCCTGTAAAATTTTTCAAATATTCTTTTAATTGTCTCCTTGCTCATACCTATACCATTATCCTGCAGCATAATGATCATATTGGTACCATTTGCTCTTGTTGAGATTTTAATTTCGGGAGCTACATTGTCTTTAGAATACTTTACGGCATTATCCAGTAAATTATTTATAAGATTTGGAAAATGAACTTCATCTGCATCAACCAGGTCTTTTCCAGATTCCAGATCAAGTTCAATCTTACCTTTCTTTTCTTCTAACTGTAGCTTAAAGTTATCTGCAATATCTTTTATCACTTCATGAACATGCGTTGGTTTAAACATCAGATCTACATCATGCTTATCCAGTAAGGCAGCTTTTAATATAGTTTCCACCTGCCGGTTCATTCGCTGATTTTCTTCTTTAATGATCCCGCTGAAATAACTCATTTTCTGCCGGTCATTTAAAACTTTATCATTTTTCATGGCATCTACAGCCAGGGAAATGGTGGCCAATGGCGTTTTAAATTCATGTGTCATGTTGTTGATGAAATCATTCTTTATCTCGCTCAATTTTTTTTGCCTCAGCATGGTATTCAACGTTAAATAAAAAGCCGCAAAAATGATCATTGTAAACAAGATAGCAGTTGCAATCCGCCATCTCAATGATTTCAATACTAAATCCTTGCTATTCGGAACAATCACCATCAACACTTCGTTGGGCGCCAGGTTTTCGGAAAGACTTCCAGTAGGAGACATTATCGGATATGCATAAGAATAACAATTTGCACTGTCTTCAAAGAATTTTAGAAATTCATTTGATTGTCGCTCCAGGTAGCCGATCATTCCAAGGGAAGTAGTAGATGCAAGTGCAAATTCAAATTCGGTATTTGGCAATTCGTTCATTAAAAAAGCCTTTCTGATCTTCTCTTTTAGCTGGGCTGTTGTTAACCGGCTCCCTACAGTTGCAGGCCGGAGCATTTCCAGTGTAAATTCATCCTGCTTCCATGGAAATCCATTGCCCTGAGAAAATATACTTCCTTTCATTTCTGCCAGCTCAGCGCCTACCTGGCTGGTGGCACTAACTACTTTATTTTTAAATTGTTCTTGTTTGACAATGATCATATTGTTTATCCATGAGATCTGGATAAAAATGATACCAATCAATGAAAGGGTAATCAATACAACGATTATGGGGAAAATTTTTTTCACTATTAATTCTAAGCAGTTTTTATAAAACCGAAGACGGACAAAGATAATACCCCACTTGTTGTTTTTACTAAATCCTTAATTTCCTGCAAGCTATTTTAACAGAGGTTAAACAGAAAAACAGAAGAAATTACATTTTCTAAAGATAACTTTTCAAAAATAAAATTTACATCTTAAATTAGGATTATGATTGAACCGGCAGCAGGCATATTATTAATATCAGATCCCTTCCTGAAGGACCCCAATTTTATGCGAACCGTGGTCGTACTCTGCGAACACCAGAAAGAAGGAAGTTTTGGCTTTGTACTAAACAGAAAATATGAACTGACACTGGATGAGCTAATACCCGATCTGGAGGGTTTTAAACTTCCTGTTTATTATGGGGGGCCTGTTCAATTGGATACAATACATTTTTTACACCAATATCCCGATGAAATACCAGGCGCTGTAGAAGTAATGAAAAGTGTTTATTGGGGCGGTGATTTTGAAATGGTAATTGACATGATTAAGAAAAAGATGATAGATGCCAATAAGATCCGTTTTTTTATTGGTTATTCCGGATGGGGGTCCGAGCAATTAAATGATGAGCTGAAAGAAAAAACATGGTTAACGGTAAAAGCTGCAAGAAAACTTATATTTCATAAAAATCATGAAGAGCTGTGGAAAGACAGCCTGAAACACCTGGGTGGTGATTTTGAAATTATGGTTAATTTCCCCATAGACCCACAACTTAATTAATACCAGATAATTCACTTTGTTCATCTACATTTACCTTGGATAAATAATTATTAAAAATGAAAAAAACAATTCCGGCATTCATCGTGTCTTTGCTTTTATTTTCCTGTAATTCAGAAAACAAAAACAAGCCCCGCATATTAGTATTCTCAAAAACAACCGGCTATCGCCATGCTTCTATTGAAAAAGGGAAAACTGCAATAGTTAAACTGGGTAACGAAAACGGTTTTGATGTTGATACAACAGAAAGTTCAGAAAAATTTGCAGAAGATAGTCTCAAAAAATATGCTGCTGTAATTTTTTTAAACACTACAGGCGATGTTTTAAATTATAAACAGGAAGCTGCTTTTGAACGTTTCATTCAGGCAGGAGGAGGATTTGCGGGAATTCATTCTGCTACTGATACAGAGTATGATTGGATTTGGTATGCAAAATTAGTCGGCGCAAATTTTGACAGCCATCCTAAAATTCAACCGGCCAAAATTCATGTCCTTAATAAAGAAAATAATGCTACAAAACATTTATCCGATACATGGGAAAGAACAGATGAATTATATAATTTCAAAAAGATAAATAAAGATGTAACTGTATTATTAAAAATCGATGAATCCAGTTATGAAGGTGGTAAGAATGGCGATGATCATCCCATGGCCTGGTATCATGAATATGACGGGGGCCGTTCTTTCTATACTGCATTCGGGCATACAGAAGAATCCTATACAGATGATTCTGCTTATCTGAAACATATCCTTGGCGGAATTCAATATGCCATTGGAAATAACAAATTGGATTATTCAAAGGCCAAAACAGAATTCCCTCCTGATGAAAAAAACTTTACAAAAACAAACCTGGTTCTGGGTGAGTTTTTTGAGCCTACAGAAATGACGATCCTTCCTAACCTTGATGTGTTGATCGTACAACGCCGCGGAGAAATTTTATTATATAAAAACAAAGAAAAGAAACTGAAGCAGGCGGGTTTTTTAAATGTTTATTTTAAAACAAAAAATGCTGCAAATGCTGAAGAAGGCCTGTTAGGTGTATGTAAGGATCCTGGATTTGAAAAAAATAACTGGATTTATGTTTTTTATTCACCAATTGATACTTCAGTAAACCGATTGTCAAGATTTGAATTGAAAAATGATACAATAGATAACCAGTCAGAAAAAATTGTATTGCAGTTTTATTCTCAAAGGGAAATTTGCTGTCATACCGGGGGCTCCATTGCTTTTGGGCCCGATGGTTTATTATACCTTTCTACAGGCGACAATTCTACACCTTTTGACGAGAAAGGACAACGTTTTGTAAACCGTGGTTTTGCTCCTTTGGATGACCGACCCGGACATGAACCTTATGATGCAAGAAGAAGTGCATCCAATTCCAATGACCTGAGAGGAAAAGTTATCCGGATTAAAATAAATGACGATGGAACATACAGTATTCCTGAAGGGAATTTATTTGCAAAAGATCA
>CAZOOT010000144.1:0-8104 GCA_964581455.1 uncultured Chitinophaga sp.
ATGATAAGTATGATCGTTATCAGCCTGAAAGTATTTCTGAGAAACCGGGAAACCTGGAAAATCCACATTAGTGCCTTTTTTTATTTGATTAAAGATAAGGGTCTTAATATTCTGTTTTCTATCACAGCGATAATTAATTCAATATATTAAATCGGAAACCGGTAATAGAAAACTTTATTGACTGAACCAGCTATATAAATTTATTTTTATTCTGAAAAATGCTTTGAATTATGAAAAGCTGATGTTATTTAAAGTACAACTTTATTTTACATTTTTTGCAAAAAAACCGAGAGTTCTTTGCCAGGCAAGTTTAGCAGCAGCTTCATTATACCTGGCCGTAGAAGTATCATTATGAAATGCATGTTGTGCACCTTCATACATGTGTAATTCATAATTGATCTTATTTTTTTTCAAAGCTTCTTCATAAGCCGTTATGCCTGCATTTACTCCTTCATCCAGGCTTCCATAATGCAGTTGCACAGCTGCTTTTATCTTTGAAACAGCTGCTGCTTCTGGTTGTCTGCCATAAAATGCTACTGCAGCTTTTAGTTCGGGTACATTTACCGCAAGGTTGTTTGACATGGCACCACCCCAGCAAAAACCAACACAACCTGAATGACCTGAATAATCTTTTCTTGTTTTCAGGTAATCAAATACATTAATAAAGTTTTTCAGGTTGTCTTCTGATTTCAAATCTCTAAATGCGGCTCTTGCTTCATCTTCGTTCGCAAAAGTTTTTCCAAGTGCAGACAAAGCATTGGGTGCAATAGCCAGCCATCCAGCTTTTGCTGCACGCCTGGCCACATCTTCAATATGCGTATTCAATCCCCGGTTTTCATGAATGACGATGATGGCGCCGTATTTTTTTTCAGGGAGGGGCCTGGCTACATATGCAGTCATCTCACCGGGTACCCCGGGATATTTTATGTATTCGGTAAACAAATCCTCAGCAGATGTGATAGCAGCAGTTGCAAAATTACTTTCCAACATAGGTAAGACAGCCATTGCTGCTACTGTACTTCCTGTAAGCATCGTCAGCTTTTTTAAAAAAAGCTGGCGGGTTAAAGGCTTGTGTGTGTACTCATCATATAGGTTGATAATGCGCTGGTCCATTTCATTAGTTTTTTATATGCTTAAAGTTACGAAACTGAGAATGATTTTACATGGCTTTACTTTTGCTAATATTTCATCATTACCTTTGGTGACTTAATGAAAAAAATAATTTATATGAAAAAGTATTTTATAATTCTAACATCATTTTTGGTTTTATTAAGTTGCAACAACAGCAGCGAAGACAAAACCGGTGAAATCAAAGACACCGCGACACATCAACATATGGATCATGCTGCTACCAGTGTTGAGATGCCGGCAATGCCTGAAGTTCCTGCAGATGCCAAGGTGTTTTTTGTAAATCTGAAGGATGGTCAAACTGTTTCTTCTCCGGTAAAAATTGAAATGGGAGTAATGGGAATGAGATTGGACACTGCAAATGGAATATTGAAACCTGCTTCGGGTCATCATCATATTCTGATTGGCATGGATTCAATTGCAACAGGTACTGTGGTTCCTAAAGATTCGGTACATCTGCACTATGGAAATGCACAGAGTTCCGCAGAAGTAATTTTGCCTCCGGGTAAACATACACTTACTTTACAATTTGCGGATGCGATGCATCGTTCTTATGGAACCAGGCTATCCAGTAAAATAACAGTGAATGTGAAGCAATAATTATTTGCACTAATACTCAAAGGCTCAAAATATACAAGAATAAAAAATTACTTAGTGACTTTGTGGCAAATTAGATTTAAAGAAAAGCCCCCGATTAATCAGGGGCTTCTTCGTTTTATCATAAAGCCGAAATACGGATCAATGTGTTGATTCCATATAACTTTCAACTGGTTCACAAGTACAAATCAAATTACGGTCGCCATAAGTATTATTTACTCTTGCCACAGCGGGCCAGAATTTATTTTGTGTTACATAGTACATTGGAAATGCAGCCCGCTCTCTGGTATAAGGTCTGTCCCAATCGGTTTTTATTACTGACAATTGTGTATGTGGTGCATTTTTCAATGGATTATTCTTTTTATCCATCTTACCTTCTTCAATATCTCTGATCTCCTGCCGAATGCTTAACATCGCATCGCAAAAACGATCCATTTCAGCTTTGTCTTCGCTTTCGGTTGGTTCTATCATGATGGTTCCCGGTACAGGAAAACTCATAGTTGGTGCATGGAATCCATAATCTATCAATCTCTTTGCAATATCTTCTGCTTCTATTTCTGCTGTTTTTTTGAATGGTCTCAGGTCAACTATAAACTCATGTGCACAGGTACCGTTGGTACCCAGGTATAAAATCGGGTAATCATTTTGCAATCTTGCTCTCATGTAGTTTGCATTTAAAATAGCAAACTCCGATGCAGCTTTTATCCCTTCACTTCCCAACATTCTTATATAGGCATAACTTATCAGGAGGATGGAAGCACTTCCATAGGGAGCAGCACTAACCGCATGGTGATTGGAAGACGATTTATAATGAGCTTCAGATGCAGTTGACATATGACCTGGTAGGTGAGGAGCCAGATGCTTCTTTACACAAATGGGTCCCATTCCAGGACCACCACCACCATGTGGAATAGCAAAAGTTTTATGCAAATTCAAATGACAAACATCAGCACCGATTAATCCCGGTGCTGTTAAACCTACCTGTGCATTCATATTGGCACCATCCATGTATACCTGGCCACCATGCTGATGAATGATCTTTGTTATATCTTTTATTGTTTCTTCATATACACCATAAGTACTCGGGTAAGTGATCATGATACCTGAAAGATCAGCAGCATGTTGTTCTGATTTTGTTTTCAGGTCATTGATATCAATGTATCCGTTCTCCAGTGCTTTTACAACTACTACTTTCATGCCCGCCATAATTGCGCTGGCAGGATTGGTGCCATGTGCTGAGATCGGGATCAGCATCACGTTTCTATGATGATCTCCGCGGCTTTCATGATAGGCTTTTATAGTTAATAAACCAGCATACTCTCCCTGGGCACCACTATTGGGTTGTAAACTGCAGGCATCAAAAGCTGTAATCTCACAGAGATAATCAGAGAGTTCAGACAGCACCTGTTGGTAACCTTCTGTTTGATCTGCAGGTGCAAATGGATGTATCTTACTCCAGTGCGACCAGCTAAGCGGGATCATTTCTGAAGCTGCATTTAATTTCATGGTGCAGCTGCCGAGAGTGATCATGGATGTATTCAGGGAAAGATCCTTATTCTCCAAAGATTTAATATAACGCATCATTTCACTTTCACTGCGGTGCGTATTAAAAACTGGATGTGTTAAAAATGCGGAAGTTCTCATAAGATTTTCGGAAATATGATCTGCTTCTTCGTCCTGGTTAATATCAAATGATACCGGGTTTTCATCATTCTCAAAACAATTGATCAGGTCATACAGGTCATCAATCATCACTGATTCGTCCAATGAAATTGCAACGTGATTGCCATCGATATACCGGAGATTGATTTTTTGACGGATTGCTTTTTCACGTATTGAATCTGTTTCGCCAACTTTTATGGTAATGGTATCAAAATAATTTTGTGACAGAAGTTCGTATCCTCTTTCTTCAATCGCATTGGCTGCCGTCTGTGTCAGAATTGCCACACGTTTGGCAATATTGATTAATCCGCTTGCACCATGATAAACTGCATACATGGCCGCCATGTTTGCCAATAAAGCTTGCGCAGTGCAAATATTAGAAGTGGCTTTTTCTCTTTTAATATGCTGCTCCCTTGTTTGCAGTGCCATTCTTAATGCACGGTTCCCATTGGCATCAATACTGACACCAATGATACGTCCGGGGATACTTCTTTTAAAATCATCTTTTGCTGCAAAGAAAGCTGCATGCGGACCACCAAATCCCAACGGCACCCCAAATCGTTGCGAAGAACCAATGGCACAATCTGCACTTAATTCTCCCGGGGGAGTTAACAAGGTAAGTGCAAGTAAATCTGTAGCCATTGCCACAAATGCTCCGGCACTATGCACCTGTTCTATAAATAACCTGTAATCTTCAATGGATCCTTTATCATTGGGATATTGAACAATTGCTCCGCAAAAAGCAGAATCAATTTGAGCTGTTTTATAATCTCCTGTAATGATTTCAATACCGATTGGATTTGCCCTGGTGTATAATACATCTAATGTTTGCGGAAAAATGTGCTGGTCAACAAAAAATTTTGGATGGGTGATATGATCCTGTTTGTTAAGTGTATTAAAAAACATGGTCATGGCTTCTGCAGCAGCAGTTGCTTCATCCAGTAAAGAAGCATTGGCAATGGGAAGTGCGGTCAAATCACTGACCATTGTTTGAAAATTCAAAAGACTTTCAAGACGGCCTTGTGAAATTTCTGCCTGGTAAGGAGTGTATTGGGTGTACCATCCCGGATTTTCAAAAACATTCCGCAGAATAACAGAAGGCACAATAGTTTCATAATAGCCCTGGCCGATATAATTTTTAAAAACTTTATTGTGCATTGAAACATCCTTGATATGCTGCAGGTATTCATATTCACTCATGGCAGGGGGAGTATTCAATGCATGACTGCTACGAATTGCTGTGGGAACTGTTTTGTCAATTAAGGAAGCTATATCCGGTTCGCCAATCGTTTTCAACATTTGTTCTATTTCGTTTTCCGAGGGGCCGATGTGACGGGAAGAAAATTCGTTTGCCTGTTGTTCAAAAAGATTCATACTTGTAATTCGTTATTACTGGTTATTCTTTAAAGTCAGGTAAGTCATATGAGTCAAATGGGTCAAAATAATTTGGCAGAGAATACCAGAATTTTACAACGACCTATTTTACTATTATAACACTTAAGACTTTCTTTTTCGCGGGGGCAAAGTTAAGGCAGCGAAAGCAGAAAAATCAGAATGGTAATAGCTTGAGGATAAGTGATTTTTTCTAAGTTTATTCAGCAGTCATTTGCATTTCTTATTTTGAGTAAAAAATGAACACATATGCAACCTGCCTCATGTCTGAATTGTGGAAAAAGGTTTTTGGAAAATCAAAAATTCTGTCCGGAATGCGGACAGAAAACCGATACTGCGAGACTTAGTTTTCCGCATTTTATTCATGAAATGGTGCATGCTTTTACTCATGCTGACAAAGGCATTTTTCATTTAATTAAAGGACTGACCCTTTATCCGGGTAAGGTCGCCCGGGATTATATAGCCGGGAAAAGGAAAAGCTATTTTAACCCGTATACTTTTTTTATGTTAATGGCCGGTTTATTTGTTTTATCTAATATTTATTTCAAACCTACGGCTCAGAAAATTGAACCAAACCCCAATATGGTGGCAAGGATACCAACAGAAAAAGGGAAACAGAATTATATTGCTACCATGCATCGTGTAAACAGGGCAACAGGATTTATGAATAAGCATGGCAATATTGTAGCAATGGTTGCTGTACCATTTGTTTCGTTGCTGACATGGGGATTTTTTTATAAAAAAAGATTCAATTATGTGGAGCATCTTACTGCCAACATTTTATTTATTACATACAGCAATCTTATATTCACCATTCTTGTTTTCCCTCTGCAATCGATATATAAAGGAACTGATTTTGTTCATTACTTCACGTTTGCAGCACTTTTTGTACAGGCGTTATTCATTGCATGGTGCCTTAATGGCTTTTTAAGCCTAAGTTCTTTCCTGTCCAGATTAAAATCATTTCTGGTTAGTTTTTTTGCAATTATTTTATGGATGGTTTTTTCCATGTCTGCAATGGCTCTATATATTTACCAGAATAAAAATTTCTACCAGTTTTTTGAAAGAATGTTGAGCCGTTGAGCCAATCCCGGAAAATGGTAGTTTATTTGCATTATGCCGGAAGATATACTTCATAACTGGGAAAAAAAATCTGCAGATAACCAAAAAAAGTATAAGCAATTTCTCAACAAAGCAGATAAAAGAAAAGTATTAAAACAATTGCCTGATCTGCACGAAGAGGCTTTTGAAAAGATAGATTGCCTGCAATGTGCCAATTGCTGTAAAAATTATTCACCTCGTTTTAAAACCCCTGATATAAAACGTGTCAGTAAAGCTCTTCAATTAAGAGAAAGCATTTTTATTGAAAAATATTTAAGAGTGGATGAGGACGGAGATTTTGTAGTGAACAGCAAGCCCTGCCCTTTTCTCGGTTCCGACAATTTTTGCAGTATTTATGAAGACCGGCCTTCCGACTGCCGGCGGTTTCCCTATACCGATGAAGATGTACTGATAAAAAGAAAGGAACTCACGTTGAAGAATTCCAGTTTTTGCCCTATCACTTATTATGTACTTGAGAAATTGTTGGAGAAGAAATAAATTATTTCATTGTCAATTCATCATAGGCTGCTCCAAGCGGCCTTCCAATGCCATCTCCTTTCCATTCACCGACATTGGGTATAGTAGTTGCTATTAGAATTTCTTCTTTTGTTTTACCTGCTTTGATCTCAGTTTCAGCAAAGGCTAGCACAGCGCCGAGATAATCGCAGAATTTTTTAAGATCATCAGCTGAGCCAATAACCTCAAAGCCTTCTCCTGCATGACCAAAGATGTATTTGGTTTTATTATTAAGTTTCTTAACCGTTTTATTTAAAACCTCCATCCAGTTTTTCATATTAGCGCCGGAACTCCTGTCTACAAATGGATGCCTGCGGTTGAACATCAGGTCGCCCATATGTGCAATGTTTGCATTTTCAAAATGGATCACACTGTCACCATCGGTATGCGCTGCTCCAAAATAGTGAAGCGTAATTTTTTCTTTACCAAATTTCTGGCTCCAGGTATCAGCAAATGTTTGATTGGGATAAAGCTGTTTGTCTTCCGACTTATTTGCCACAGCCACTCTGGTTTGATTTGCTAAAGAATTTTTGTGTGCCAAAACATTTTCTACAATTCCTTTGAAGGAAATATTTCCTCCTGAATGATCGCCATGATGATGTGTATTGATCAAGAGCTTGAATGGTTTTTCTGATCTCTTTTTTAGTTCATTTATCAGGTGGGTGCTCTGTTCAGGAAATTGAGAATCTACTACTACCATACCATCAGAAGAAAGCAAAAATGCAATAGTGCCACCACGTTCTGTAAATATGCCAATCTCATTGGTCAGCATTGTTATTTTCCAGGGTTCTTGCAGCCAGGCAGAAAATATTTTTTGCTGGGCAATAGTTAATGCCCCTAAAATAAGTGCTGAGTTTTGGAGAAATGATTTTCTATGCATCGTAAAGAAGTTTATTAGTTTAAGAGTTTATAGGTTTAATGTTTTTAATTGCTGAATAGAATTAAAAAAGATGCAGTGTGCGACGCAACGGAAGCTTAATAGTAATTCTTCAGCTGACCCAACAAAAAATAAAACATTCATTCATTCATGATGAAGTTATGAAAAATAAAAAACTGTTTTGATCTAGGTTCCTCTTTAGGGGGTAGGGGCCTAATACTCGAATTTACGTAATCCGGGGGCTTTGAACCAGGTAAATATTGAAACCAGTAAAGTCATAGTACCGCCAAAAATTACTGAAGGCACAGTGCCCATGATTGAAGCGGCTACACCACTTTCAAATTGTCCCAGTTCATTGGATGAATTTACAAACATGGAATTGACCGAGGAAACCCGGCCACGCATTTCGTCGGGTACAAAGAGTTGCACGATGGTTCCCCTGATAATGACACTGATACCATCGAAGAGGCCACTTACAAATAAGGCTGCAAAACTTAACCAAAAATTTTTTGAAATGGCAAACACAATAATGCAAGCGCCAAACCCTGCCACAGACCATAACAATGAATAGCCCTGCTTTTTTTTCAATGGCTTTACGGTGATCCAGGCGATGGCTATAAAGTTTCCAAGAAAAGTGGCTGACATTAACCAGCCTAATCCCTGTGGTCCTACTTCTAAAATATCTTTTGCAAATACGGGGAGCAATGCTACAGCTCCACCGAATAAAACAGCAAACATATCAAGGCTCATGGCGCCAAACAATGCTTTTTGTTTGATCACAAATCGTAATCCTTCTTTTACACCTTCCCAGGTTTTTGTTTTTCCGGGCTG
>CAZOOT010000145.1:0-8100 GCA_964581455.1 uncultured Chitinophaga sp.
TGACCAGGAGCGGTGGCGAAGGATGATTAGAAGCATGGAGCGAAATATACACCCCACCATGTGATGTATATTCAATGCATAAATTTCTACCAACCTAACCCATAAGTCGACCACTACATAGCCCAGTTCCCGGAGCATGTTTGAACCATTCGAAAAAATATGGGGCGTGATTCGGTCAGCGGTGCCGAACGCCTAGTCGTGCATCACGCACGGTATGCCCGCCTAAAAACTGAAGAAAATTCCCAATCATTTTGAATGAATGATCCAAATGCCAACCCTATTAAAACAAAAGAGCAATTCATACATTTTACGCAAAATAAATCACTGATATTAGTATGGCAACAATAGGATGGATAGACTTTTCAACTAACGACAGAAACCGGGTAGGCTCGGTTTTAGACCTGCTGCGTCCGGAAGGTATGGTGGATGAGTTGGGCATGGGTACTATCCGTGATGCCTTGGCCAACCAGTTATTTCCCGGTATCTCTACCATCCAAACCCGGGCCAAATACTTTTTTATCATTCCTTATATTTTATACGATTATCAAGCCACAAAACCTGCACAACGCAGGGGCAAAACACCGGCTAAATTTCTGGAAGATAGAGAGTACGACATCATGTGGGCTTTGGCTGAGCAATATGAGTATCAGGAAGGTAATGGCGTCATAGGCATCAGTAAACGCAAGCCGAACAAAATCGTAAGGCGGCCATCGGCTATTTATTGGAATGGCTTGTACACCTATCAATTCATTAATACGAACGGGTTGGCAGCAGATAGTTTTTTAAGGCAGTCTGTCAATCCTTCAATGGAAACATTACTTTCCTCAGTACAGCAAGGTGATGATACTGCAGGCGATGATGCAGATGCGGAACATGAGAATGTATTTAAGATAAGAGTATCACCTAAGCTGAATTGGAATGAAAATCTAACGCTTGATTTGGATAAAGCGGAAGCTGAGTTTTTTCAGGATCGAATACTCTCCATTGCCAAAGGCAAATTGATTGCTGAACTATTACAGCATGAAAAGCTCTGGAAAGTATTTATACAAGCTGAAAACTTTATGCAGTTTGCAAAAGCGGCCCTATCACTTCCACTTTCAGATAAGCTGAAGGCAATGCTCATTTTAGCACACGATTTTTCTGAATTAATGTATGGGGCACATTTGGCATACAACTGCCAGTTGCACCAGAAGTTTTTTAACAGCGATTACTTTGACGAGAATTTTCAGGACTGGATAGACGGCATTGAAGATAATATGCTCGACTGTTCCAATTTCAATCCCGATATGCTATTCACTTACGCTACCACCACAAAGTCACCCACGGTTCAGTTTGTAAAGGATTGGTGGAAACTAACACAGAACGGATGTAAGGATGTAAAGAAAAGGGATGCCCTGATCGAACAACAGGAAGGAATGGCAAAAGGTGGTAAAGCTCGCCTGCGTTGGAAGAAAACCGATGATGTGAAGGAAAACAGCTGGCTTGGTTTAAGGCACTTTGATTATCGTTTTTTCCAGGCTCGAACCATTTTAAAAGACATTAGAACCGGAATAGATAAATAAGATGCTGCACCCGAAACACAATAGAATTGATTATGGCGATCAGCTCATTCCCCCCAATGGGTATGCATTGGCCCATGCTATTGGCACATCTTACTCTTTAGATCTCGAAGCCCTGATGATATTACCTGTGGCTTTGTTTTATGCTCAAAAATTAGATAGCAATGCAGATGAGTTGAGGTACGATATGCTGGATGCCATTACTAAGGCAGCAGATAAAATAACAGTGTACTATCAAAACGGTCAGTTGAAAGTACCGCAGAAATACCATCACCTGATGGCTTACTGGGAAAAGGGCATTCAGCCCGTTACCATGCCTCACCATGCGAGTTCATTTCATCCAAAAGTTTGGGTAATCAGGTATGAAAGCAAAGGCTTAGCTCCAAAGTATAGGGTGTTGGTTACAAGTCGCAACCTCACCTTTGCCCGTGATTGGGATATGGCTTTTGCAACAGATGGTGAAGTGTCGGACAAAGAGCAGCCGAAGAATAAGCCATTGGTGCATTTTTTACAATACCTGAATACTACAGGCAAGAAAAGCATACCAGCAGCATTTCTGAATGATTTACTAAGAGTAAAATTCGATCTGCCTGAAAAATTTAATGCTTTCAAATTTGTTCCGATAGGCATCCCCAACATTGAAACCGGCAAGCCTTACACCAATCCCATTACGGTTGCCAAAGCTCTCTGGGATGAAATGCTCATTGTTTCACCCTTCATTGATAAAACAACGCTGAACAGTATCTATAAAGCCACCACCAAAACACCATATCTGCTAAGCAGAAAAGAAGAATTGGATTCGGTTGATGAAGAAACGCTAAGCTTATTTGACTGTTGGCAGTTCTCGACCTTTTTTCAGCAAGCAGAGTATTTTCAAGAGTTAGAAGACGATGGTACTCCCCCGCTTGCACAAAGTTTACATGCAAAGCTTTTTGTGGCTATGCAGGACAGTGTACCATATTGGTATTTAGGTTCAGCCAATTGCAGCGACCCTGCTCAGGGTAGAAATATTGAATTTGTGGTTGAGTTAGAAGCCGGTAATTGGGCTGGTTTGAAAACGAAAGACATTTTCAAAGCCCTAACAGATCCTGCAAAATCAGAAGGCATTACTTTATTCACTCCATACACTTTTGAAGCAAGAGTTTCGGTAGAAGAACAAAAGAGTATTGATTTAGCCATTCGTAAAATCAAATATGATTTAACTCAGCTTCCTATAAAAGGTACAGCGGTATTAATTGCGGGCGGCACAGCCTATGAACTTTCAATAGAAATTGATGCAAGCCATTTGACATTGCCCAAAGGTTTTGAAGTAAAAGTAAAGCCTCTGCCAGAAAGCCAAAAAGCTGGTGAAGCCATTAAACCTGAAAAAATAAATAGGATCGATAATTTTGGTGGTTATGCTGAAACAGCATTGAGTATATTTTTGGTAGTTAAAATTGCAAAAGGTCGTCATGTTCACAGCCAGTTTTTACTGCCAATGGAAATTGAATTGCCAAACAGCAGGCTCAATAAAATATTCTCCGCCATCATTGATAGCAGAGAGAAGTTTTTAAAATACCTGACGTTCTTATTAACTGGCGAAGAAACTGACCTCATTGGCAACGCCAATGGGAAAAAGGATAAGAAATCTGGTACCGGGAATGATGCATGGGCTTTTACGGGAACTCCCGTTTATGAAAAGCTACTCATAGCATCCAGCCGTTTTCCGGACAAGTTAAAATCAATTGATACTTTAATTCAACGCCTGAAAGCGGAAACAACCGAATCAGATGAACCGATTATAACAGCAGAGTTCGAGGGCTTCTGGAATGTGTTTCAAACCTTTATTAAAAACAAAATTTGATAGCGAAGGAAAAAATACAAGAGACATTAACAGGGCTAAAGGACTTCCAGCTAAAAACGGTCGACTACGTTTTTAAGCAGTTGTATGTAAAAGGCCGAAGCAAAATGCTGATTGCGGATGAGGTAGGCTTGGGCAAAACCATTGTGGCAAAAGGCATTATTGCAAAGGCATTTGGTCAGTTTATACCTACATCTAATAAAAAGGTTTTTAATGTTATCTATATCTGTTCCAATCAGGCACTGGCAAGGCAAAATTTAAAGAAGCTCAATTTCTCTGGGGACAACTTAGCCATTGATTATTCGGAGAATGACGATAGAATTACTGGATTGGCTTACACTTCCAAAACAGAAGAAACTGAGTTCCCTTTTAGGATAAAAGCTTTTACTCCATCCACCTCATTCGATGATAAAACACATGCGGGAAAGGTCGATGAAAGAGTGCTATTGTATAGATTGCTGTATAACTATGCAGATATTAATCAAGATAGATTAAGATGGGTCTTCATTGGTAACAGACAAATTTCGCCTGAAACATGGAATTGGAAAATAGACCAATCAATCAGATTTGAAAGAGGAAAATATGACAGAAATAATAGTTGGGTTAAACCAATACGTCATAAAGCAAAAGTTGCTTTCAGGAATATTTTAGAACAGGTTGTAGAAGTTGATGAACTAAAAAAAACGTATCACGCGGCTGGCATTACTTCTCCTGTTAAGTTATGGACATTAATACGCAAACTATGCGATCTAAGGTTGCAGCAAAATAGAGACTTCTATTATGCCTTTAGCAAAGAGTTGGTTTCAAAACTTAGGTTTGAACTATCAAGATGTTGCATTGAGTTTTTACAGGCTGATATTTTTATTTTAGACGAATTTCAGCGATACAAAAAGCTAATTGATAGTAAAAGTGAAGACGAGAATGAAGAAAAAGTAAGCCCTGCCATTGAATTAGCCAAAGAGATATTTTCATTTGAAAATTCTAAAATTCTCATGCTGTCAGCTACACCATTTAAGCCATTTACCAATGACTTTGATGAAATGAACGGAGAGGTGCATTACAGTGAATTTATTACAGTTCTAAAGTTTTTGATGGCTGATAAAGCAGCTGAATTTTGGAAGGAGTATGAACATGATCGTAGAGCACTTTTTGGCTTTTTGCGTCATCCGAATACATTAGACACTCAGTTCCCAAATGCAATAGGTTTAAAAAATAAATTAGAGAAACTCTACCGCACCAGTATTGTAAGAACAGAAAAGCTACTTGCATCCAATGACCGTGATGCACTGATAAAACATGTAAACAAACCGATTTCTATTCAGCCGGAAGACATCAATGATTTTGTTGTATTAGACCAGATTACCCTATTTCTTAATAAAGATCATAGATCATCACTTCCGGTTCCTTTAGAATATGTAAAGTCGTGTCCTTTTGCATTGTCATTCTTAGACAATTATCAGCACAAGGAAAAAATCAGAAATCTGATTTTAAAAGATACAGCACTTCAGCAACTGGTCAGGCAAACAAAACACGGCTGGGTTAATCTGAAAGACATTAACGATTACAAACCACTTATTCCACCAAGAGCTAAATCGCTTCCCAATGCAAAGCTCCGTTTATTATTAGATGAAACCGTACACAATAATGGTTGGAAATATTTGTGGATACCCCCTTCCATTCCCTACTATGAATTAGATGGTGCTTTTAAAGACAGTTGGGGGTATTCTAAAACTTTAATATTCTCTTCATGGAAATTAGTCCCCCGGATGGTGGCCTCATTGGTTTCGTACGAGGCAGAACGGCTTTCAATTGGAAATCCAAAATCAATTTCTGACAGAGAGAAAAAGGAGAAAGAGAATTTTAAGCCTTATTACTTTCAAAAAAGAAGATCACCAAGACCACAGTTTACTTTCAAGGTTTTAAAGGAGGAACAGGAACCTCAGCAGATGAATAATTTCATTCTTTCATATCCTTGCCTGTTTCTTGCCAATTTGTATGACCCCGCAATAAATGTTGTAGAGAAAAAATCAGTTCAACAAATTAAAGCTGAAATAAAGGGCCAGTTGATGGCCACTTTCAAACAACAAAAACTTAACCAATATGTAAGTGGCGAAGGTGACTGGCAAAAGTGGTACTGGTTGGGTCCTCTATTATTAGATAAAGCAAGTGAGAACAGCCAGGTGCTAACAGAATGGCTATCTAAGGGAATACCGCCATCGGAACTTTCGATTGATGCAGAAAGTATCGGTACGGATAAAGATGAAAGTATCGGCAGGAAAACACATTTTGAACTTGCAAAATCTGCTTACACCAGCCAGTCACCTATTGCAGCAGGTAATCTTAACAATGAACAACTTGAAACAATTTGTGAACACCTCGCAGCGCTTACAATTGGTTCACCGGCAATATGCTATTTGAGAAGCCAAAGAAGACACAAAGAATTATCAAATGATTTATTCGATGCGGCTTTCAATGTGTGCTCCGCTTTTCTAACAATGTTCAATAAGCCTGAAAGCATTGCCATAGTAAGGTTACATACAAAGGATAGCGATTATTGGCAACGGGCATCACAATACATGATTGATGGAAACATACAGGCTATGCTGGATGAATTTGTCTATCTACTGATAAATGGCGAAAACATTCAATCCACTAACGAGTTGAGCGATTTTATCTCAGACATTCTTTCCGTAAGAACCGCTACTTCAGACATTGAAGATTATCCAACATTTTTGGACAATCTAACTAAAGAAAGACCAAAACGAAAAGCCATCAGGTCGCATTATGCGGTTGACTTTGGCACTCAAAAAATAAATACGGCACAAGGGGCTGGCCGTCAAATTAATATTCGCCAAGCCTTTAATTCTCCTTTCAGACCCTTTGTATTAGCCTCTACTTCCATTGGTCAGGAGGGCTTGGATTTTCACTTGTACTGTAAAAAAATATTCCATTGGAATCTGCCTGCTAACCCTATTGATTTCGAGCAAAGAGAAGGTAGAATACACCGCTATCAAGGGCTTGTAATAAGGCTCAATTTGGCAAGTAAATACAAGTCTCAGATAGCCTATGGTAATACCAAAAATAATATCTGGAAAGAAGTTTTTAAATATGCTGAAAAGGAAAAAGCCCAGGCTAAGTTTTCCTGTGATTTAGTACCATACTGGCATACGGAAACATTGAGCGATATTAAAATTGAAAGGTTTGTGCCGTTGTATCCTTTCAGTAGAGACATAGAAAAGTTCAACAATCTGATTAAAATACTCACATTTTATAGATTAACATTCGGGCAACCACGTCAGGAAGAATTGGTGGATGCTCTTCATGATTCAGACTTCAATGATGAGGTCATTAAGAAGATGGATTCTCTAATCATAAACCTAAGTCCAATTGCATTTATTAATGAGTCTGAGGTACTATAAGTACATAATAGTCAATAAGCACATTAGCAATGCTTCAAAAAACAAATCCACAATGAAAGCTGTGTCTAAGAGCCTAATAGATAACAGAGTATGAACATAAAATCTCCGTATTTCACTTTATCTATTTGATATTCAGCATATGATCGACCTGATCGGTGACATTCACGGACACGCAGACAAACTCGAAGAATTACTTTCGAAATTGGGCTATGCAATTAGGGACGGAGCCTATTCACACCCCAACAGAAAGGCGCTTTTTGTTGGCGATTACATCGACAGGGGACCAAAAATCAGAGAAACCCTGCAACTCGTTAAAGCTATGGTAGACAGTGACAATGCCATCGCTCTGATGGGCAATCACGAATACAACGCTCTTTGTTTCCATTTCCAAGAAACGGAGGGCGGGCACCTCAGGAAGCACCTCATTAATAACATCGTTCAGCACTATGAAACACTGAAACAGTTTCAAAACAGACAGGCTGAGTATGAAACGTATTTGGAATGGTTTAAGACGTTGCCTCTTTACATCGAAACAGACCAATTCAAAGCTGTGCACGCGTGCTGGGATAACCAGAACATTGGGTATTTAAGGAAAACCCTGATCAACGACCGATTGACAGATGACCTGATTTATCAATCGGTTAAGAAAGGAACAGCATTGAATGAAGCCATAGACCAAACTCTAAAAGGCAAAGAATTGAAAATGCCCAAAGGCCTTTTCTTCACAGATAAAGACGGAACAAGAAGATCGGAAATCAGGATAAGATGGTGGGAAGATCCATCTGTAATGACATATAGGTCTATAAGCGTTGAACCAATTGACAATTTGCCAGAAATACCGATTGAATTATCCGAATTAAAGGCGGGTGACCATTATAGTCATTCTGACAAGAACGTATTCTTCGGTCATTATTGGCTTAGCGGAGAACCTTCGCTATTAAAAACCAATATTTGTTGCTTGGACTACAGCGTTGCTGAAGGTGGAAAAATGGTTGCTTATCGAATGGGTTTGGAAGCTGATTTGGACTACAAGAACTTAGTCTATGTTTGATAGAATTACATCAAACATAACTTTTGTCATACATCAGTTCACGTTCCATCCGTTGTCTAACCCCCTCTTCATTCAACATTTAAAATTCAACATTTAAAATTATCCTTCAATCATCCCGATCTGATCCCGAATCCTCGCCGCTTCTTCGAAATCCATATTCCGCGCGGCGGACATCATTTCTTCGCGCAAATGCTCGATGAGCTTGGCCTTGTCCTCGAACACCACTTCTTT
>CAZOOT010000146.1:0-7943 GCA_964581455.1 uncultured Chitinophaga sp.
AGTTCACTTCCTGTCATTAAGTCTGCAATAATTTTCGTTCGTGGAAACTGCTCCAAAATAATTTTAATAAAAACCGTAATCGGGATTGACATAATTAGTCCGGGAATGCTCCATAAGTAACCCCAAAGCATAAGCATAATCAGCACAGTGATAATGTTTAGCGAGAAAGTTTTCCCCATAAAAACAGGTTCAAGTATGCCTCCGAGAATTACCTGAACGGCTATTATTGAAAGAATAAAAAAGAATAAAGTGCCACCTGGTTCGATCTCAATATAAGCGAACAATGACAAAAGCAATACGGAAACAACCGAGCCAACCATTTGAACAAAATTGAGGATAAAGGCAAGGAGCCCCCAGAAAATCGGGAAACTTATATCGAAAAAAAGACACGCAAGACTGAACCCAACTCCGGTAAACAGGCTGATAATAAATTTGACCTTTACAAACGTGATGATGTCTTTTTCTATTTTCATAAATGTCTTAACGGAAGAATATTTTACTTTAAACAACGTGCTGTTCAATATCTTCTGGAAGTTTATTGATTCTGAGAGCAATAGTATTGTAAAGAAAACAGTCATTAGGGTCATCGAAATCGATTTGGTTATGAATCCCAGGGTTGAACCAAAACTTTCAAGAATGTTATTGTTGTTTTGCATGTAATGGCTAAAAATATTTTCACCCTTTAAACGCACAATCCCAAAGAATTTTTCGACGAGTACGATTAACTCAACAATTTTTCCTTCAGCTTTTTCAATAAACTGACCTTCTGAAGACAGTATCTCATTGCTTGACAGATGTATCAGTTCCCCGCCAAACCGTATTATTCCGATAATAATTAAAACTACCAAAGCAATACTAACAGCCCGGGGGACCTTTCTTTTATGAAGCCACCTCATCAATGGAAGAAATAAAAGCGCAATGAACATTGATAAAATAAGGGGAATGAAAATAAAGGAAAGTATCTCAAGGAGGTATAAAACCAGGGGGACTACAATAATCAGTAATAGTGTATTTGTTGTTTTTGCGTCTTTCATTTTGTAAAATTGTTTTGTTTTTTATGGTCAAATAAGCTAAAAAAAAATCACTTCTACACTGATAAATCTATTTTCTCACCGATTATAGATGAAAGTTAATCAATACTTGAAATTTAGGAAATTCCGGGGATAAGCTCATTTGTGTCAATTTGATAATTGGATAAACATTCTTTTTATTTTTCACGACAAAGTAAAGTTATTAATTAAAACAGAATGCGTTATAATTTGTTGTAAGGTCGGAGAGCAATTAAGGTTATATTTTTTTGTTGAATTTGTCGCGGTCAGATTTAATTACTGCAAGAAGATAACTTTCACCGATAAAATAAGTATAAAAGAATAAACTGAAAAAAATGGCAGACAGGAGAGATTTTTTTAAAACACTGGCTGGATTAACGGCAGGCATTACCGTGGGTGGTTGCGCAATAGGCCAGAATCCGGATAGTGACAGGCTCGGCGAAGTTTTACCGAAAAGAAAGCTGGGCAGAACAGGAGAGTTAGTGACCATGCTTGGCACCGGAGGTTTTCATGTTGGCTGGACCACAGAGCGCGATGCACAGGAAGTAATTGAAGCTTCATTGGAGGGTGGGGTCAGGTTTTTTGACACGGCCGAGAGTTATTCAGCGGGATTAAGCGAAGAGCGATATGGAAAATACCTCACGCCCAGTTACCGCGACCTCGTTTTTCTGATGACCAAATCCACCGGTCCGGATGCCAAAACAGTACTGGAACACCTGGAAGGTTCTTTGCGCCGTTTAAAGGTTGATCAAATTGACCTTTACCAGATTCACTCTATCCGCACCCCGCAGGACGTTGATTCGAGGATTGAAAAGGGTGTGCTGGAGGTCCTTTTAAAGGCAAAAGAACAGGGAAAGATAAAGTACATTGGTTTTACCGGCCATCAGAATCCGTATGCGCACACCCGCATGCTTGAGCAAACTGCAGGAAGTGATATTTTTGATGCTTTACTGATGCCTGTGAGTGTACTTGATCATTCCTATTATAGTTTTTTTGACAATGTAATGCAAAAGGCCCTGGACAGAAACATTGGGGTTCTTGCAATGAAAACGCTGGCTGACGGCAGGTTTTTTGCAACCAAGGAACAGGCAAAATGGACAACGGAAGATCCGGTTATCCCCAATTACATTTCCATAAAGGAAGCCATGTATTTTGTTTGGTCATTGCCCGTTGCTGTATTGGTCTCGGGCAATGAAAATGCCACTTTTATGAGGGAAAAGGTTGCGCTGGCACGGTCATTTACAAAGCTAAACGAAGAACAAAAGGCGGCTTTGATCAGTAAAGTCAGTGATATTGCCCTTACCGGAAAGATAGAATATTACAAAAAAATTGAAGCCTAGATGTACCTCCTGGTTTTCTGCTTATAATAAAGGTATTCCTGGCCGAACCGCTCCTCGAGGAATTTTTCCTCGCCGATTGCAATAAGGTGATATGCAAAATAGCTGAATAAGCCAGGTGCTGCCACCCACCATTCCGGGACAACCAGCATGGCTGCCAGGGTGACCAGATGCAGGCCCAGGTACATCGGATTTCTGCTGTACTGGTAAATGCCGCGTGTGCGGAGAACCGTCTCATTTGTCGGGAGTCCAACGCGTAGTGAGCGCCCAAGGGTTAATGAGCTGATAATGATAAGAGCTATTCCGGCAAAAAGCACAATGGATGAAGCCAGGTTCAACTCTCTGCCTGCGGCATACGGAAGTCCTGATATACCTGTCAGGGCAAGGGCCAGCATCACCCATGTGAAGTAGCCTGCAGTTTTGCCCCCGATAAACAAAACCGGATGCACCGTTGGTTTTCCTGAGACTTCCATATTATATGTCTATGATCAAAAATGCATTAAGCGACAGCATAGATAAAATTTACCATGATTATGGTTCAATCAACTTTATCAATCTTATCAATAAGATTATATTTTGCCTGTCGGGTAATCCATCTCTCCCGGGCATATTTCTGCATGTCGCTGATGGTGTCCTTTTCATCGACTATTTCAAGTCCAAGTAATGTTTCAATAACATCCTCAAGGGTTACAATGCCATCTATTCCTCCATACTCATCAACTATGAGTGCGATATGTTCTTTCTTTTCGAGTAATTTCTCCCACAAATTAAAAAGCACCATGGTATATGGAACAACAACTATATCCCTCCTTAGGTCTTTCAGTTTCAGGTTGTGCTCATCTTCAGCCAGTTTTTCCATCACATTCTGACGGAAAACATACCCTGTAATATTTTCATTGGTGCCGGAGTACAAAGGTATTCTTGAATATTTCAGATATTCTTTATTTTTCAGGAATTCGGATAGATTCTGGTTTTCATCTGCAATTGCAACAACAACCCTGGGAGTCATTATCTCATTAACTTTTAAATTCTTAAGTTTCAATAAATTCTGGATTATTTTGTGCTCCTTCTCATTGAAAAGCCCTTCATCAGCGCCAATACTTGCTAATGCTGAGATCTCTTCACGGCTGGTGGATTGTTCGTTGTTTTTGCTTGATATGGTGCGTGTTATGATGGCTGACATAACTACCAGAGGATAAGTCAGCACAATCATTCCTCTGATTGTTAAGTAGGTGAACCGGGATAAACCCCTCCAGAATCTCGCACCTATGGTTTTGGGGATTATTTCGGTAAGCACCAGTATTAGAATGGTTAGAACGGCGGAAACAATTCCGAAATAGGCTTCACCGAACACTTTAACAGCCTGCGCCCCGACACCGGCAGCACCAACGGTATGGGCAACGGTATTCAAAGAAAGAATGGCAGACAAGGGTTTATCCACGTTGTTCTTTAGTCTTATGAAGGATGTTGCCCATTTATGTCCTTCATCCTTCTTCACCATCAGGAAGGAAACAGGGGTGGATAACAACACGGCCTCCATTATGGAACAGAGGAAGGAAACGATTAAGGCAATAGCTAAATAAGTTAGCAGTAGTAACATTTCTTTTTTTTGACAAAGATAAGTAATCCAAGTATTCACTCCGGGTATGAATGGACAATTTTTGTCTCTGACATTCCAAACAGTTTCGAAGCCTGATTATTTTTATTGAAAACAATCTTAAAGACATGGGCATTTATTTTCAAATACGCTGTCAAAAAATTTTCAGGAATTGATAAGATTTTTACTGCAAAATTTATGCAATACTAAATTTAATCAATACTTTGCATTTATGAATGCTCACAGATAGCACAGATAAACACAGAAAAAAATTGGATTGTTTAAATAGCTTTGAGAATTATGGAAATTAAATCCATTGAAATATTACACGATGTTCACAAGAAGCAGTTGCTCATATACTTAAAGCTTTCAAATAAGAAAATCGGAATATTAGTCAACTTCAATGTATCAAAATTGATTTATAAAGAAAGCCTGATTCGCATTATCAATTGACCATCTGTGCTAATCAGTGTTATCTGTGAGAAAAAACTATCAGTGAGAAACTTCCATCAATGAGCCGGAGAAATGCAGGTTAATCCCACCGGAACTTTTTTTACAGGAAATAATCCTCGAATATTTTATAATACTGTTTAGTTATTTCGTTGGGAGATACATTGGAAGTCAGCGGTTTGGTTGCAGTACATGAAACCAGGCCACAACAAACCAGAAACATGAAAATTTTAAAATAATACATAGCTGATGGTTTTGGGTTCCTGCAAAGTTAGAATTTTCTCAGCAAAGAATCGTTGTGATATAGAATATTGAGGGAGGAACACTACCCAAATTAAAACATTGAGTTATGACTGTTTACGAGACTCAATTTCCTAAATTTGATGACATATTTCAAATATTTAACCAAAATATTTAATCATTCACTTGTTGAATTCGCTTAACAGGTTTTAAATTATCCAGCAATTATAAGGGTTTAAACCGTAGATTTTAGGTTTTGATAAGGATTTCAAAATTGATAATATCTTTTTTGTTTATTAAAATTTCTAATTGTTCTATTTGTCTTAATTTTATTGTATCCAATAAAAAAATGAAGTATGAAGAGGGGAATATTTTTGATTCTGATTGCCATTTTCGGGTTTTTTAGTTCAGTAGGTCAGGTAGCTGCCGTAAAGAACCCGAAAGCATACAAATCCTGGGTTCGGCTGCATGATACACCGGGTTTTGAGAAGGGGATTTTGCTCGAGGTCGGAGACTCATCCATATTTGTTTCGAAACAATTGTTTCACCCTCAAATAACAGAATATCATTTCAGAAATATTGATTTAGTTAAAATACAAAGGGATAAGAGTATTCGTCGTGGAATGATAAAAGGTTCTGCTATCGGATTTGGAGGTGGCATCATCATTTCAAGCTCAATTTTGGGAGGTACAACTATCCTGGCTGCACCATTGGCAATTGTGATGGGTTTAACAACTGCAATTGTCGGGACGGGTTTCGGAGCATTAGCCGGGACCATTAAAGACCGGATTACAATAAATCGTGACTTTGAGAATTTTGAAAAATACAAAGCCAATTTAATGGATTATTCTTTCAAACAGGAAGAAATGGGAACTCTCAAAAAATTCAAGCACAGATGGTTTGGGGGAGTTACTTTGGGAGTATCATTCCCTTTTGATGAATTTCTTCCAAATGCTCCGATAGCCGATTATCCGGGAATGAGACGTATTGGTGATAGTGGAAAAATGTCCCTTGGTTACAGGTTCAATGATAGATTTGGAATTGCCATTGCAGGCCGGTCTAATACTTACCATCTTGAGGAAGATTATACTTACAATCCTGAGGAAAATAATTCTGAGAGATATTGGGGATATAGCCTTATTATGGCAGGTCCGGTCTTATCATTGCCATTTTCCGAAAGATTTAGCATTGAGTTGAATCCAAATGCAGGATTTGCAGGTGCCTCATTTATGGATGAATATGCAAGCCTTTTTGATGGTATCGGATTAGGTATAAATATTAATGGAACATTGGTATATAATATTTCCAAGCGATGGAATATGTCGTTAGATGCGTCGTATAATTCCTCCACTCTGGATTTTGGCAAATTGGATAAAGGCAAATTTCAGGCATTTGATCTGGGATTTGGAATGGCGTACAAATTTGGCAGGAATAGTTTATAATTTAAATCTCAATGAATAGATTCAAACTCATCCAAAAACTATGTCGGGTATTATCATTTAAAAATGAACTGACTCTGTAATCCAGTCCTGTTTCGATTTTAAAACTGTCAGTAAAATCATAACCAAGAAGGGGAACCAGTCTTATTTCAAGGTCGTACTCCGATTCTTGAAAAATATTCAAATATTCATTATTGATTTTTAAATAAAATTCTCCAGGGTCTACGGATTCCCCATTTAACGGTATTTCTGAAGCAATTCTGTATCTTACCCGGTATTCGGGTTTTTCACTGTCAGAAAAAGTCTGGTCACTTGCAAAACGATGAGCCAGTCTAAAGCCAGTCATACTTTGCACAATGATGTATTGCTGTAAAAATCTGTGAAATAATTCACCATCTTCAACCCTGATTAAATAGCCTCCGGCTAACCTCGAATTTAGCCCAATCTTTTTTGCCGAAATTAAGGAGAAGTCGGTAAGAACATATTTATAATTCTTGTCAGCATCATCATTAAACCTGCCGCTTTGTATAAGTTGGCGAGATTCTATCTTCATGTTTAGCGACCAGTCATTTTTTAGCTTGCTGTTTAAATTTAAGGATGGCATTGCACCAACCCGGTAGGTGCTTTGGGCATTAACAGAGTTGATAAACTGCAAAGCCACAATCATGCCGAGAAATGATAATAATTTAGTATTCAAGATGGCTGCTGTTTTTAAATAAAATTTTTGAGACGGAAAGCGGTGTACCTGCTTCATTGAACAAATATTCAAAAAGCTCAACTTTATTTTGCAGGTTGCATTTAACTATTATTTCGTATTTATTGGCTATTATGATTTGTTTTTAGTTTGGCAAGCAATTCAGATTCGCTTCCGGAGTACTGTATCTGAACTTTAACTATTTTATGTTTTAAACAATCTTTTTTCAGGTGTAAGGAAATAGAGTCTTTAAGCTGAGAATTTAAGTCTTCCCAGGGTATTTCAATTTCTATATCTTCAACATTTCCAAGTGTATCAAATTCAACGCTATATCTTACTTTTTCATGTTTAAATTTAGCTTCTATGCTTTTTCTGTTCAGCCCTTCTTCCAAATACCATCTTATCCTACTTTTCAAGTCTGACGAATCAATGAATTGCAGAGCCTTAGTCGGGACATATTTTTCCCGAATGCGACTTTCTTTTTCATATTTTTCCTGTGCACCCAGATTGTTTGAACAGTGCACAGCAGTTATCAATATCAGGAAGAAGAATTTAACTTTATACATGCGTTTTCTTTTTTATCATTTTGTAGAGAAATACACTGTTTGGTATCGTTATATGTTCATCTTCTTTTGTTTTCAGAATAACGAAAAAAAGCCCGATATCGCTTATCCTTCCTTCAATTTCATAGTCTTTATCAATTATGGTAATTGTATCATCCAATTTCACAGAGTGATTGAAGAAAATAATTATACTAGAGGTTATGTTAGACAAAATTGACCATTGTGCAAATAATGCTATTCCCATAATGGTCAGTACCGAACCAATAAATAATGCAAGTTCTGACTGATTTACTCCCAAAATTGAGAAGATTATAATTGTAAAAATTGATAATGCAGTTAGGTTAATTGCTTTTTTTACGATTTTACTTCTTGTTTTTGTTGCCCTGTTGCTGGCCACAATTCTGTCAATGCTTCGGTTTATCAGAAATCGCAGCATAAAATATGCTGCTACTGCAATAGCTATTTCTATGATTTGTATTTTCGTCATTTAAATTCTATTTTTCTTAATTTTAACCTATGTACAACGCAATAGCGTTGTTTTTTTAGGTTTCGCCAAAGATAATTTTTATAAGCT
>CAZOOT010000147.1:0-1475 GCA_964581455.1 uncultured Chitinophaga sp.
GAACTTTTTTGCAGGTTAATATTAGAGATCAACCAGGCGGGCCTTAGCTGGACAACGATTCTAAAAAAACAGGAAAATTTTCGCAAAGCTTATCACAATTTTAATATTAAGAAAGTTGCCGGTTATAAAGACAAGGATGTAAAACGTTTGTTAAATGATGCTGGTATAATCCGTAACCGGCTTAAGGTAAATGCCGCTATAGAAAATGCCAAAACCATTCTGGGTTTGCAAAAGGAGTATGGTTCTTTTAAGAATTGGCTCGATGCGTATCATCTCCGAATGGAGTCCTTTGGACCAAAAACAAGAGAAGAATGGACACAGTTATTCAAAAAAACATTCAGGTTTACAGGCGGGGAGATCGTAAATGAATTTATTGTAAGTACCGGCTATTTACCAGGTGCACATGAAGAGGGTTGCCCCATATTTAAAAAGGTTTTAAAGGCAAAGCCAGCCTGGAAAAGAAAGTTGTAATTGTTCAATATTTTGAGAATGCTGGCTTTAAAAACTCTTCAGGGAAATTGAATAAAAAAGCTTAAATTCGGAATAATCAAAAATTAAAACATGAGTAATGCAAAACATCTTGCTACCTTCTTATTGGGAGCAGCAGCAGGAATAGGGGCGACAAAATATCAATCGATGACCCCTGAAGAAAGAGAAAAAATGATCGCCGAACTGAAAGAAAAAGCAAAAAAGTTTAAAGGCGAAGCAGAAGATGGTTTCGAAAAAGCCAAAGAGTATTTTGAAGAAATAAAATCAAAAGGCGGAGATGCGCTTAAAGAGCATTTTGGTGACATGAGCACTTATATGCAAAAGCTTTTTGGCGGTGATAAAGAAACGGAAGAAGCTGAAGTTGAAACAAAAGCTTAGGCTTAACCATTTCGTTCCTGAATTATTTAATAAAGTAACCGGGTATTTATCTCAGAGTTGTAAATTTAATATTGCATTCTTTGATAATTACACGGTTTCTTTTATTATTATATTTCTTAAAGTTGAAATAATCAAAATATTCTCTCGTATAATTAGACAAACCTGTTAAAAGAATATTTCTGACTCATGAACTCTTCATTGAAAAAAATTGTTCTTATTGGGCCTGAAAGTACAGGCAAAAGTTATTTGTGTTCACAGCTGGCGAGGCATTACAATACAAGTTGTTGTCCGGAATATGCCAGAAAATACCTGCATGAGCATGGAAAAGGTTATACATACAATGACCTGTTGAAAATTGCAGAAGGCCAGATAGCGTTGGAAAATAAAACCACACAATCCGCAAATGCAAATAATAACTCTGTAATCTTTGTTGATACCGACATGTATGTAATGAAAGTGTGGTGTGAGTTTGTTTTTGAAAAATGTCATCCCTGGATACTGAACCAGATTGCAGAAAGAAAATATGATCTCTATTTGCTTTGTAATACTGATCTGCCCTGGGTAAAAGATGAGTTGAGAGAGTATCCTGATCTGCAGACCAGAGAAAA
>CAZOOT010000147.1:1487-7912 GCA_964581455.1 uncultured Chitinophaga sp.
CTATTCCTGATTTATAAAGACCTGATGATAAATCAAACTGTTCCCTGGATTGAAATAAGCGGTAATCATGAACTCCGGTTGCAAGCTTCCATCAATGCTGTTGACCGTTTACTTGCAGGATAAAATAAGCGTTGTATTTTCGAAACCTAATGAAGCTTTATTTACAAAAACATCATCGGCTTATTTTTTATGGCATTTGGCTTTTGCTTGCACTGGCACAATCTGCATCTACTGAGTTGATCGCTGACGAGGCCTATTATTGGGTGTATTCCCTTTTTCCGGCATGGGGATATTTTGATCACCCTCCCATGATCGCTTTAATGATCAAGTGGGGTTATTCTCTTTTTCAAAACGAGTTGGGTGTTCGGTTGATCTGTGTTTTGTTAAGTGTGCTCACTATTTCCATTACGGAATCTTTAACTGACAGAAAAAATCCTTTTCTTTTTTATACTATCGTTTTAAGTATTGGTACACTCCAGATAGCAGGATTTCTTGCAGTGCCTGATACGCCTTTATTATTTTTTACTGCTCTCTTTTTTTATTGCTACCGCTATTTTGTAAAAAACAATACCTGGCAAGGAGCTTTTCTGCTTGGCGTCTCCGTCGTATTTCTGTTTTATACTAAATACCACGGTCTGCTGATTGTGTTATTTGTTCTTTTGTCCAATTTAAAATTATTATTGCGATGGCAAACATGGCTGGCAGGCGTATTTGTATTGGCCCTTTACGCTCCCCATCTTTACTGGCAGTTTCAAAATGATTGGGTAAGCTTTCGGTATCATCTTTTTGAAAGCAATGTAAGTGCTTACCGGATTTCATACACAACTGAGTATTTTCTTGGGCAGATTTTAGTTGCCGGACCCCTGGCCGGATTCATCTTATTGCCAGCTGCATTTTTTTACAAAGCAAAACCGGATTTTGAAAAAGGATTGAAGTATACCCTGCTGGGTATATATATCGTTTTTTTCCTCAGTTCTTTCCGGGGTAAAGTAGAAGCAAACTGGACCATGCCGGTATTGATCCCTTTAATTGTTTTAAGCTACCAGTTTTTAAATAACAGGCCCGCCTGGGTAAAGCCATTTCGTATAGTGGCATTTGTTTCACTTTTGCTGATCATGGCGGGGCGAATTTACCTGGTTGAAGATATCGGACCGGCAAATTCAATTAAGAAAAGATTTCAGCATAATAAAGAATGGGCTCTTGCTATAGCAAAAGAAACCAGTAACAATCCGGTTGTTTTTCTAAACTCCTACCAGCGGTCATCTTTGTTTTGGTTTTACAGCGGTCAGCCATCTCATTCTTTAAATTCATGGATGGAAAGAAAGAACAATTATAATTTCTGGCCAACAGAAAGAAATCTACTCGGTCTTCCCGTTTTTATTGCTGACAAATATCACTTATCACAAAAATCAGATTCAGTAAATACAAAAAAAGGATGGGTGTATTTTGTTGCTGATTCTCTTTTCTCTTCTTTTGGAGAAATCAAATTAATTTCTGAACAAAAATATATAGAGACGGACGCCGGTGGTTTTTATTCTCTTTCTATCAGTAGTAAAATTCCGGATCGTCATCTCACTTTCATGAATCAGCATCCCAACCTGAAAACAGAATTAATTGCGGGAGTTTTTAGCGGAAAAAAGCTAATAAAAGAAATTGGTACAGGAATTAGTGTATATCAACTGGCCAAAACCCCAGCCCCGGAACTGAAATTAAATTTTGAAAATATTTCTCCCGGAAAATATGATTTGTTTTTAGCAATCAGATCAGAAAATAATTCTCCAACGATAAACAGCGATAAAATAAAATTACTGATACGTTAATCCTATTTTTTGTTTCCGGTTTCTTTTTTTGAAGCAAGAATTTGCTGAATATCCGGATCCTCTTCAAGGTTGTCCATTTGTCGCAATACCCACGAACATTTATTGGCTACATAATTTGAAACCGGTTTTACAGAGTATCTTTTGGGGTTTGGCAAACAGGAGGCAATCATTGCCGCTTCTCTTCTTGTTAAACTTTTTGCAGTTTTGTTAAAATAAAATTGCGAAGCAGCTTCAATTCCATAAATTCCTTTTCCCATTTCAATCACATTCAGGTACACATCAAGAATTCTTTTTTTAGACCATAGTGTTTCTATCATAAAAGTAAAATAGACTTCCAGGCCCTTCCTGATCCAGCTTCTCCCCTGCCACAGAAATACATTTTTGGCTACCTGCTGGCTGATTGTACTTGCACCGCGGACACGATTCGGTTTTTTCTTATTATAGGCCATGGCCTTCTTTATACTATTCCAGTCAAACCCCCTGTGATCCGGAAAAAGCTGATCTTCAGCTGAAATAACTGCCAGCTTTGCATTATAGGAAATATTCTTACCACTTACATAGTCTCTCTTCAGTCCTTCTCCCTTTACAAAGCTTACAAGTTGGGTGATGGTAATCGGAGGATCGATCAATTTTAAAAGCAGGATATACAGGAGATGAAATATCAGCAAAAAGAGGAATACCCGTTTTGTCCATTTCCAAAGTTTTAAAAAAGCTGACCGGAAATTCATTAAGAATTTTGTTTAATTGATTTTGTCGCTAAAATAAATAAGACCCCATAAAAGTACTATTCCAAAGCCCAGTAATATCATCCCGTTGATCCGGCTAAGCAATTGAATATTGTGCGGGGTGAGTTTTTTTCTGATCTTCTGTGCCATCATCACTTTTAAAATATCCGTAGTCAATACAAATGCAAGACAGGTAACAAAAGCGACAATGCGGTTTTGAATACTGAGTGTAATTAATGTGGTAGATGTTGTTAGCCAGAAAATAAATACTGCGGGATTTAATGTATTCATAAAATATCCTGAAAGGAATATTTTTGCAAAATCCCTTTTCCTTACAGGCGCCACCAGAATACCACTGTCGTCTACTTTTACTTTTTTAAAAAACAGAAAAAAAACTCCCATTGAAATAAGGAAGACACTGCCGGCAATTCCTATAAATTCTTTGTGCTTTACCAGGTAACCAAACAGCTCCGTAAATACATTGCTTACCAGCACTAATGAAATATCAGATGCCGATACCCCAAATACAAAAGCCATTCCACCCCGATGCCCGCTATTCAAACTTTGTTTTACAATTGAAAAAATAACAGGGCCGACTGAAATGCTCAACAACAATCCAAGTGTAAAACCTTTTAGAAGTGCTTCTATCATTTTTAAGAATTGTCTAAAAATAAAAAACCTCTTTCAAAATGCCGAAAGAGGTTTTATAAATGATATGATTGCTTTTATGTAATAGATTCTGTTTTCAGGTACTTATTCCAGTCTTCCTTCATTTTTCCTTTCATCACTCTTGGAAATTTATGCTGGCTGCCGATCTTTCCTTTCAGCTTCATGAAGTTCAGAAATTTTTCTTCTGGTAATTTCTCCAGGAAAACTTCTTTTAGGGCACTGTCTCTTTCTGTTGCATAGTCATCGTTCAGCAGGCGCAAGTGCCGATCAATTGTTTTCCTGAGTTTTTCTGTATCACAGTTATCATCACAGGCAACATACCATTTATGTGCAAAAAAAGATCCGAAAGGAATTCCCTCAACCGTATATTCCGGAATGCTGATGTTCAATTCTTCGCTGGCCATCTGTACAGCCTTATTCATATTGTCAACACTCAGGTGTTCTCCCACAAGGCTCAGATAATGTTTGGTTCTTCCGGTGATCATTACTTCGCTGTGTTCCAGGTCCACAAACCTGAGCGTATCCCCGATCAGGTAACGCCAGGCGCCGGCATTGGTGCTCATCAATAATGCATATTCTTTATTCTCTTCTACCTCGTGTATCATTTTCGCATCAGGAATTGCAATCATGTTTCCTTCCTGGTCAAAATTTTTATCGTCAAAAGGAACAAATTCAAAAAAAATATTATTGTCCAGCACCAGCTTCATCCCTTTTGCATGCTCTCTTGTTTTGTATCCAATAAACCCCTCGCTGCTTAAATAATTTTCTATATATACAATGGGTTTGCCCAAAAGTTTTTCAAATCCTTTTTTATATGGTTCAAAAGCTACACCACCATGAACAAAAAAACCAAGGTTGGGCCATATCTCATGAATGTTTTTCACTTTGTAATATTCAATTACCATTTCCATACACATCTGGCACCAGGCAGGAACGCCAACCAAATATCCTATGTCCCACTCTTTTGCATGCTCTACAATTTCATTTAGTTTTTCATTCCAGTCTTTCATCGCTGCAATTCTTCCGCCTGGTTTATAAAAAGTCTGAAACCAGAATGGTCGTTTTTTTGCAAGTATGCCACTCAGGTCACCTGCATACCACCCGGCCTTTCCTTTTTGCAGATCTGTGGCTCCCCCCAGCATTAAAAATCCTTTTGTTACTGCGTTATAGGGAATATTGCTATAGCCAAACAAACTAACTATTTGTTTTAAATAGTTAATTGTATTGCTTCGCAGCATATCACTTGTGATCGGAATATATTTACTGGCAGCTTCTGATGTGCCTGAGCTAAGCGCATAATATTTAATTTTTCCTGGCCAGGCTACATCTGATACACCATCCAGTGTTTTCTTCCACCATTCATTATAGATCTTATTATAATCATGAACAGGAACCAGCTCCTGAAATTTTTTTCCCGGATGACGATTCAGCAAAATATCATCAAAACGATAATGCTGTCCAAATTCTGTAAACCTTGCTTTTCTTAATAGCTTTTTCAACACCCTTAGCTGCTGGCTCCTTGGATCTTTTTTGGGAAGCCCCAGCACATTTGCAATCGCCTTGGGAATCTTGATATCTATGATATTAGCCATTAATTGTGTCCGGGTTATCGGTTTATAAAGTTACGCTGTTGCGGGTTGGCGGCGAATATACAATGATGAACGGAATCGCATCTGAATATCCTGTGACTAACGAAACAGGAGGCCGGCTTTAGCAATGGTTTTTCTTAACCAGATGCCTGCAAATAGAAACCAGATAAGTATCCGGGGCCGTTTACCCTTATAATGCTTATCAATAAAAATCTGCATGGCTTTATAGAAATGATGTATATATGTTAAATTATAAGTGGTGCTTCCGCCTTTCAAATGTGTAATGGTTGTTCCGCCCAGGTAATAATTCCTGAATCCTGCTTTTGTGATCCGGTAACTCAGGTCAATATCTTCTCCATACATAAAAAAAGCTTCGTCAAATCCACCAACGATATGCAACACGTTTTTCCTGATCATCATAAATGCTCCTGATAAAACATCCACAGCGCTGGTTTCTTTTTCTCCTGTTCCTCCTGCATAATAACCCGAAAAAAAATCTGACCGGGGAAATAAAGCAGCAAATCCGAATAGTTTAAAAAAAGAGCTTGTTGCTGAAGGAAATCCCCGTTTTGATTCTTTTAGAAATTTTCCCTTTCCGTCAATCATTCTTACCCCAATGGCGCCGGCATCAATATTAGACGCAAAAAAAGAAAGGCATTCCTGAAAACATTCAGGCGGAACAATTGAATCAGGATTTAAAAACAAAATAAATTCTCCTCCTGAATCTTTATAGCCTTGATTACAGGCTTTTGCAAAGCCGGTATTTTCATTTAAAAAATGATGTTTTATCTGTTTAAACGAATTTGTTAACAGTTCTCTGCTGCCATCATCTGAATTGTTGTCAACTACAATTATTTCATTTTCGATATCTTTCATGGCGTTTTGTACCGAAATCAAACATTGTTTCAGCAAATCCCTTGTATTATAATTAACAATTATGACTGATAACTTCATCCGGATATATTAAATCTGAAATGCTGGTTTATCTTTGCACATGTTCAAAAATACACTTATTGAAGCTGTACGGGCCGGCGCTGAAGAATTAAAAAAATACTATAACAGCGATTTTAATATTTCGCATAAAGAGGGGATCAACAACCTGGTTACAGAGGCCGACCATGCCTCTGAAGCCGCAATTCTCCGCATTATAAAAAATCGCTTTCCCGATCACCAGGTGCTGGCAGAAGAAACCGGCGAGATCATCCAGGATTCAAATTATAAATGGATCATAGATCCGATTGATGGCACCATCAACTTTGCGCATGGCATTCCGCTTTGCTGCGTGGTAATTGCCATAGAAAAAGATGGTGAAATAATTATGTCCGCAGTTTATGCTCCTATGCTCAATGAAATGTATTTTGCTGAAAAAGGGTTGGGCGCAACGATGAATGACAAAAAGATTTCCGTAAGTAATGAATCAAGTGTATTAACCTCCTGCCTTGTTACCGGTTTTCCCTATACCTATATCCATAATGAAAATGGACCACTGGAAGTTTTTGGCCGATTGGTGAGAAAAGGAATTCCTGTAAGGCGACTGGGCTCTGCTGCCATAGATCTTTGCTGGGTGGCCAGCGGAAAATTTGATGGTTTTTATGAGCATAAACTGGAAGCCTGGGACAGTG
>CAZOOT010000148.1:0-7862 GCA_964581455.1 uncultured Chitinophaga sp.
TGAACCAACGTCACCAGCTCAACCTGTTCACCTGCTGACTTAGGTTCAGCTGGTGAATAGTTTTGATACGCTCTAAAAAATATTGAGCAGGTGAACCAAAGTCACCAGCTCAACCTGTTCACGGTGAACTGAAGTCACCAGCTCAAATGTGTGAATAATGCAACAATTTCCAATAGTTGTGTAACATGAGGCAGTCCCCGCGACTTAACTTTGCTTCACTTAAGAATTAAAGGGCACTAAAACAGCATCAGCAATGAATACACACGAACTTATCAGCACGGCAAATTCTATGGTGGCAAACCACAAAGGACTCCTGGCAATGGATGAAAGTCTGCCCACCGCCAACAAGCGCTTTGCAAAAATGGGGATACAACAGACTGAGGAAACGCGTCGGGCTTATCGTGAGTTGTTGGTTACAACTCCAGGTCTTGATGAATTTATCAGCGGGGCCATTCTTTTCGACGAAACCATTCGCCAGAAAACCAAAGACGGAAAGCCTTTTATTGCAGTCCTCACCGATGCAGGAATAATTCCCGGAATTAAAGTCGACACCGGAGCAAAAGATATGGCAGGCCATCCCGGAGAAAAAATTTCAGAAGGCCTCGACGGTCTCCGCGAACGACTGGTAGAATATTACCAGATGGGCGCCCGGTTTGCAAAATGGCGGGCAGTTATTACAATTGGCGAAGGCATTCCCTCCCGTGCCTGCATGGAAGCCAATGCCCATGCCCTTGCCCGGTATGCCGCATTGTGCCAGGAGGCAGATTTGGTTCCCATTGTTGAACCCGAAGTGCTGATGGATGGTGATCATACCCTGGAGCAATGCTTTGAAGTGACTGAGGAGGTGCTGCGGACAGTTTTTGATCAGCTCTTTATACAGGGGGTCATGCTGGAGGGGATAATTTTGAAGCCCAACATGATAGTTCCCGGTTTAAAGTGTCCGAAACAGGATTCAGTAGATAAAGTGGCCAGTGCAACCGTGAAATGCTTTTTACGCGCTGTCCCTGCAGCCGTTCCGGGTATTACATTCTTGTCGGGCGGACAATCCGCTGAGTTGGCTTCGCTCCGGTTAAATGCAATGAATCTCCAGGGTAAATCAAAATTGCCATGGGAATTGTCATTTTCTTATGGCCGGGCGCTTCAGCAACCTGCCCTTGAAATATGGCGAGGAGAAGAAGCAAACGTGGAGGAAGCACAAAAAGCCCTTTACCACAGAAGTAAATGCAACTATGCTGCACGAAAGGGCTTGTACACTTCTAAAATGGAAGCAGAATCCTCACAGGTGTGAATGATGTAATTCTTAAAAAGAGTTGTGTAAAATCCCCGGAACTTAAGTTGCCAACTTTGCAGTGTGATAATTTCTTCACATCTGTTCCGCCAGTTGCGGAGAATTTAATAACTGAAAAATGATAAAAATAAAAAAAGCAGCGGTTTTGTTCACAATTATGACAGCAGTAGTTTTGTTTATATCCAGTGGATGCGATAAGGATGATGATTCATCAGCGCAAACGACTTCATACGACATAGTAAGCAATGATGTTCCCGGTGTAACCGGCACGGTGACCATTACTGAGATCAGTAACACATCTGCCTCCATTGATATTTCGCTGGCCAATGCGCCATCGGGAACCCATCCGGCAGGCTTGTATACCCTCACAACAGTTGAAGATGGTGCACTTACCGTAGCGCTGAATCCGGTTGATGCCACAGGGAAAAGTTCAACGGTAATAAGTAATATGAATTACAGTCAGTTGAATTCCTACGACGGATCCATAAAGGTCCAGAAAAGCGCCCTAGAGCCTGAAGTAATTATTGCTCAGGCAGATATCGGCGGTAATGTGGTAACAGGTACCAACAAAACCTACACATTAAGCTCGCTTGGTGTTTCTGGTGTGTCGGGAACAGCGTTATTCGAAAAACGGGAAAATGATAATACACTGGTAACCATATCACTTACGGGTGCTAATCCTGGAGTGTTTTATCCCGCGACTATAAACCTGGGGTCGGTTACCACTGTGGGCGGGGGCACGGTCTCCAAGTTACTCAACAGCGTGAACGGCACTACCGGAAAAAGTATAACCAACATCCGGAAACTCGACAACGACTTAAATATTAATTATAACGGCTGGATGGGTTACGGCGGTTATCTGAATGTATATCAAACATCTGTTGATCACAACAATATAATTTCACAAGGAAACATAGGCACAAATTAGATATGGTTTATTAGATTAATTGGTAGTTCTCCTAAAATCCACAAGTTACCTTCGGGTTCTTGTGGGTTTTTATATTTACAGATGTGTGAATATTGCAACTCTTTTCAGAAGTTATGTAACAAAAATCCCGGCAAAAGTGCTCATCTTAGATCTTTATATTAATCTGTTAAAAAGAAATTATGCAACTCAAAGGAAACAATTTCAGGATACCCATAAACAACCTTATGATTGGATATTCCGACGAAGGCCTTTATGATGCACCTGTGGTTATTCTTATTCATGGCTTCCCATTTAACAGGAGTATGTGGGTAAAACAAGTGGAAGTATTAAAGGAGAAATACCGCGTAATCGCTTATGACGTCCGGGGGCATGGAAATAGTGATGCCGGGAAAGACGAATTCTCTGTGGGGCTTTTTGCCCGTGACCTGATATCCCTTATGGATGAACTGAAGATTGAAAAGGCTGTCCTTTGCGGCCTTTCAATGGGAGGATATATTGCACTGCACGCCATTGAAAACTACACTGACAGGATCAATGCGCTTATATTATGTGATACTACTTGCAAAGCCGATACCCCTGAAGGGATGGAAAAGAGAATGAAGGCCATCGAAAGCATCATGGAAAGCGGTGTGGAAGCTTATGCCGACAATAACTTAAAGAATTTCTTCGCAAAGTCATCTTTTAAAACCAGGAAAGAAGAAATTGCCAGGGTAAGACAGATGATGGTAAGTACTTCCGAACAAACCATAATTGATACGTTGCTTGCTTTAGCGAAGCGTAAAGAAACCTGCAATTTTCTGCCGGAAATTAAAGTGCCGGTGTTATTTCTGGTGGGTAAAGAGGATATAATAACTCCTCCAGGAGCTGCAAAATTCATGCACGAAAGAATAAAAGATTCAGTGTTGCACACCGTAAAAAATGCAGGCCATATTAGTAATTTAGAAAACCCGGTTGTGTTCAATGAACATTTATCGGAGTTTATTGCTTCAGTTTATATAGAAAACAAATAAAAAGAGAAAATAATATTATGGAACTACTTACTAAAGAATTAATAAAGGAACTTCTTTCAACAGAACAGAATCCTTGTTTGTCGCTATACATGCCTACCCACCGTGCCCATCCGGAAAACCAACAGGACCCTATCAGGTTTAAAAATCTGGTCAGGCAAATGGAGGAGTCATTGCTCCAAAAATATTCAGCCGCTGAGGTAAAAGAATATATGGAACCTTTTCATATGCTTGCAAATGATGCAAAAGCCTGGAATCATACATTAGATGGACTGGCTGTCTTTAGCGCAACCGGACTGTTTAAGGTGGTGGGGTTACGGCAGACAGTTGACGAATTGGCCATAGTGGCCGATAGTTTCCATACAAAACCACTGCGGAAATATCTGCAATCAGTCGATCGTTATCATGTCCTGGGATTAACCCTGCATGGTATCAGGCTTTTTGAAGGCAACCGTCACTCCCTCGAAGAGATTGAACTCAAAGACGAAACGCCGAAAACAATAACAGAAGCGCTGGGAGACGAATTGACCGATAAACATTTATCAGTAGGATCTTATGGAGGTGTAGGGGGCGAAAGTACAAACATGTACCATGGACATGGTGGCTTTAAAGAAGAAGCCGAAAAGGATGCAGAGCGTTTTTTCAGGGTGATATCTGAAGTTATTTACGAAAAATACTCAAAACCAACAGGATGGCCGCTAATTCTTGCCGCCTTGACTGAACACCACAGTCTTTTCCACAAGGTTAGCAAGAATCCGTTCCTCCTGCCAGAGGGAATTGAAACAGACCCCGCATTTGTATCAACAGATAAACTTATAGGGATGGCCTGGGAGATTATGGAACCTGCCTATTTGCTAAAACTTGACAGTCTGGCTGAAAGGTTTGGGCAGGCAAATGCCAACGGCAAAGGCAGCGACGACTACAAAGAAATTGCTGTAGCTGCTGTTGAAGGAAAGGTTGAGACGCTGATTGTTGAGGAAGACAGGATTATTGCTGCCAGGATTACCAATCTGGTCACTGGCAATACGCAAAAAAAGGATATGATGAACCCAAAAGTTGATGACCTGCTCGATGATATGGGTGAATTGGTAACAAAAATGGGAGGACAGGTTATGATACTCCCTGCTGTGAAAATGCCTTCGAATACGGGCCTGGCCGCAATTTACCGCTACTAACCAAAAAATAAACAAAAATGCAGATTCAATTCAACACAGACAAAAATATCAACGGGAGTGAAGATCTTATCGCTTCATCAACCGCCTTAATATCAGAAGAATTAAGCAGATACAGTCATCAGATAACCAGGGTGGAAGTTCATCTCTCGGATGAAGATGGCAATAAAGATGGGGTTAACGATAAGCGATGTCTGATGGAAGCCCGGCTTGCCGGGATGAACCCAATTGCTGTAACTGACAGTGCAAATAGCCATGAACAGGCTGTTTCTGGCGCTTTAGATAAATTAAAAACCACCTTAGAGACGATTACCGGCCGTTTGAGAAATTATTAATGCCGGCAAAGACGGATATGAGGCTACCCGGCAAATCCGGAAATTTAATTAAAGCAGTACACATTATCGCGCAAACAGCTTATGGAATAGAAGGCGACAGGGCAAAGGCAATTGAAGGCCCGATGCAATGATAATATTGCAAAACCTATTAATAAATATAGCAGTGTCTTCACGTGTGAATGATGTAATTCTTTTCATTTTTCGTGTAACATTTGTCAGTAAAAATAGGCCCACCTTAGTACCCTGAAATCACAAATATTTAAACAAGATGAAAAAAACATTTTACCTGCCTTTGCTCTTTACGATGACATTATTCATAGCTGCATCGTGTGGTCCAAGCAAAAAATTTACGGCTTCGGTAGAAAGGGGCGACAGGCTCCTGGCCGAAAACTCAGACATCCAGGGACGACTAATGGAGTGTAATGAAATTAATAATACACTCACGCTTGAAAGAACAAACCTTCAAAACGAAAGGGATCAGTTGAGAAGGGACCTGAGTTCCTTTACTGCAACTTCAAAACTTACTATTGCAGATCAGGCAACCCGGTTGAGAACGCTCGAAAACATGATTCAATCGCAAAAGGATGTTACCAACAACCTGAAAAATTCTATTTCAAATGCGTTGATGAATTATAAGTCGGATGAACTATCGGTTTATGCCAAAGATGGAAATGTGTATGTTTCGCTTGCCGAAAAGCTCTTGTTCAAGTCTGGAAGCGATGTGGTTGACCCAAAAGGAAAAGCTGCACTAAAAACACTCGCGGAAGTCCTTAATACAACCAAAGATATTACCGTACAGATTGAAGGCCATACTGATAATGTTCCCATTAAAACAAATAAGTATAAAGACAACTGGGATCTGAGTACAGCAAGGGCAAACTCCATTGTCAGGATATTAACCGTGGATAACGGATTTGATTCGAAACGGATTACCTCTTCAGGAAAGGGCATTTTTCACCCGGTTATGGCTAATTCTACCGACGAAGGGCGCACAGCCAACCGCCGGACAGAGGTCATACTATCTCCCGACCTGAATGAACTTTATAAGTTGTTATATCAGTAATCGTTCTCATGGTTAGTTACATATATATGCAATCCGGATTAGTCATCGTCGCGGTGGACGGTTGATACAAAGGATTGTTCCTTCCCCGATGGGCAATCGGGTTTTAAAATGAAAGGCTTAGGTTGCTTTTACTGAAACAGTAAAGGCGACCGGAGCCTTTTCTCTCTAAAATCAGGTTGTAAAATAAATTATCGCGAGCAATGCGGCCCGGACAGGAGGGTGTGCCTGTCACTCCCGAAAAGAGGAGCCCGGTGGTGCTGCCCGAATCGTTTCAATGGTAACAATATGGGCATTGGTTCAGTAAAGTATTCCTTTAGACTAATTTATGAGGATATACTGTGTCGCAGCTAACGATCATTCGTTCATAATTAGAATTTTTTAGAAAATTAGTCCTATTGGCCCATCACCTGTTTTTTAAAGCAATCCGGGGAATTTTGCATAATAAATCAAAAAAATACTAAAAGATATTTGGATATTTAGATATTTTTTCTGTAACTTGTTTGTGTTTTTAGTTCTGTAAATTATTAAAATTTTGTGCATCATGGAAAACTTTTGCAAACGGTTAATAATAAAATGAACCTTCTTGCTCATGCTTTTAAAATGCGTGAAATATGTAAGTTTAAGAAAGAATCCTGTAAGTAGTAACCCTGCAAAATAGTCTATTTTTACTGTATTGATTTAAGATTAACATTTTAGAAATGACACGTTGAATTTAAATGCCTTACCAAGGTATTACAATATAAACTAAGTCATTTTTAAAAATTCTGGATGTGGTCTTTCACTGGAGTTAATTTAAAAGCCGGAAAATGTGAGAGACTGTAGGCGGAGCCCTATTTAAATTTGAATATTATGTGATCAAATGTAAAAAAATCAAAAAAAATATTGAAAAAATGAGCCCATCCAGGAATATAAATTCGAATTTTAATGTAGGACCACGGAGAATAATTTGATTCTAAAATAAATTAGAATATTAGAAAAAAAAATTATTCAAACGAAAAAATCTGGCTACCATCTCGTAAGAAAATTTAACACTTTATGTTATGGGATATTTTTCATTTTAATTGCTTTATAACGACTGTTCAAATCAAATGAAAAAAAGATTTAATAAATCAGAGATCTTGAAGATTCTTCAGGAATACAACGAAGGCACCCCAATTAGCATAATAATTGATAAACAAGGGATAAGCAAGGCAACCTTTTACAACTGGAAGGCCAAATATGGAGATCTTTCTTATTCTGATAGTGTTAAGCTTTTGAAATTGCTGGAGGAGAATGACAAGCTGAAAAGAATGTATGTCGAATTAAGCCTTGAATATGCATCGGTAAAAACACAGTTATACAAACGTGAGCAACACTAACCCGGTAAAAAAATAGTAAACGAGCAAACCCGGAACATTTTTAAATTTTAAAACATGAACGGAATGAAACAAGTTTATAAATGGTATGTAATTTATACCAGACCAAATGGAGAAAAACGAATCTTCGAAAACCTGAAAGAAGATAACATTCAATGTTACCTGCCGCTAAAAAGGTTCCTTAGACAATGGAGCGACAGAAAAAAGTGGATCGAGGAACCTCTTTTTCGGTGTTACCTTTTTGTAAGGGTTAGTAACATTGAATTTTATAAAGTTTTGGACATGCCTGGGGTTGTCCGTTATATAACCTTCGAAGGACATGCTCAAACCATACCTGATTCCCAGATGGAAAATATTAAAAAACTTGTTGAACAGCAGGAAAGAGAAGTTAATATATCACGGAGTAACCTGGGAAAAGGGCAAAATGTGGAAGTTATTAGCGGCCCCTTCAAGGGAATACAGGGTGAAGTAATAAAAATTTATGACAATTACCGCATTGTCATCAGAATTGAAGCGCTTAGCTGTGACGTTTACGCAAATATTTCCAAGGATGAAATAGAGTTGATTAAATCAGATGAAGTAAAGCCATCCGGAGTAAAGCAAAACAAAAAATCGGTCCATCACTTAAAGGAACTGGCTTAGTCAGGAAAAAGTGGTCATTAAGTAGGCAGTAAAAAGTCATTAGGTAGTCAGTAAAAAGTCATTTGGTGGTCA
>CAZOOT010000149.1:0-7626 GCA_964581455.1 uncultured Chitinophaga sp.
TGGAAGATGTAGCCCCAGTAAAATGCAATACACACAAACCACCTGGAAGATCTGCACCGCAATTCCCCAGAAAAAAGTAGGCCAGAAACCCGGCATGAAATCTTTTAAAAAATATTTTACGACAATATATAATGATATGATGGCTAATACTGAACCGGTAATTAAAATGGCATCGTAGAGTTTATTATCAAGAACAATTACACCATAAGTAGATAAAATCAGCCCCAAAGCCAGTAAGCCGCTAAAGCGATCAAGCAAAACCGCTGCCGTTATTTTTTTATAGGCAGCATATTTTCTTTTCAGCAATACTACTTTATACGCATCGCCACTGATAGCACCCGGGAGAAACAAATTATAAAACATACCCAGCCAATACAACTTTAGATTTTGTTTTACTGTCAGGTGGATATTTATGTTCCTGAAATAAATATTTAATCTAAAAGATGCAAGGAATTTTGAAAATGCAAATGCTGCAATAGAAAAGAAAAGCCACCACCAATCGGCTTTCATTACAGCATCCTTTGCTTTGTCAATATCAATTTTGCGGGAAATATACCAGAAGCAGATAACTGTTACTGCAATTTTCAGGAACAACTTAAGTAACTTGATGTTCTTATTATCTTTTTTTATTTCTGCTTCTTCCATTTCTATTATCCTGTTCAGGAAAGATTGGATAAATTTAGGTGTTTAATCCGCTAAACGGGTGCAAGTAAAATCAAAATGATGAATAAAAAAATTATCCCTTTCCTGCTTGGACTATATATTTCTACTATCGGCTTTGCACAGGAGATAGCGCTGACAAAAGGGATGAAGATCAGCCGGTCGGCTGTTATTAAAAAGCAATTATATCAGCTGGATGCACCAACAAATATGGATGCAGCAGTGATTGTTATTGAAGGCAATAATATTATTGTAGATTTTAATAATGCTGTATTAAATGGTAGCAATACCAAAAAGAATCCGGATGAGTTTTTTGGCGTGGCGGTGTTAATTAAAGGCGGAAAAAACATTACGATCAAGAACCTGAAAGCAAAAGGATATAAAGTGGCATTACTTGCCAGGGATATTGCAAATCTTACAATCGAGAACTGTGATTTCAGTTATAATTATCGCCAGCATTTAAATAGTTCACAGGAGAAAGAAGATATCTCTGACTGGATGAGCTATCACCAGAATGAAAAGGATGAATGGCTTCGGTATGGGGCAGCTATTTATTTAAAGAACTGTGAATTTGCAGTGGTAAAAAAATCAAAAGTTACCGGAGGTCAGAATGCTTTAATGATGACCGGGTGTAACAACGGGAAAATTTACAATAACGATTTTTCGTTCAATTCCGGAATTGGAATTGGTATGTACCGAAGCAATAATAATACAATTGCCTACAACAAACTAAATTTTAATGTTCGGGGATATAGTCATGGGGTTTATAACAGGGGACAGGATAGTGCCGGCATTTTAGTGTATGAACAAAGCAATGGAAATTATTTTTATAAAAACTCGGCAACTCACAGCGGGGATGGATTTTTCCTATGGGCCGGCCAGACTACTATGGATACCGGTAAAGGCGGTTGTAATGACAATGTACTTATAGGAAATGATTTTTCTTATGCACCAACCAATGGTATTGAAGTTACTTTCAGCCGGAATACGATAAAAGGCAACCGGATATTTGAATGTGATTATGGCATCTGGGGCGGATATAGTTTTAATACTGTTATTTCCGGAAATCAGTTTCGCAATAACCGCATTGGCATTGCTATTGAACATGGACAGGAAAATGAGATCCATCATAATATTTTTTTCAGGGATAAAGAAGCCATTCGTTTGTTTGGCAGAAAAGAACAACCCGCTGATTGGGGTTATTCAAAAAACCGGGATACACGCAGCAGGGATTATATAATTACCAATAACAATTTTGTCGGGAATAATTTGGTAATGAACCTGAACAGGACAGAAAATCTGAATGTATTTGAAAATATCTATTCAGATTTTACAGAATTATTTAAAACCGATTCAACAGTTTCATCTCTTGATACTACGCAAAATGATGACATCATTGCAAAGTATAATAATGATGCAGAAGACCTCATTCCTGACCTGCCTTTACCAAATGATCCTTTTAAAGGAAACAGTGTTTATGCCGGCAGGAAAAATATAATGATGACTGCCTGGGGGCCATATGATTTCAGAAGCCCGATCATTTGGAATACGAACCCCACAGACACAAATTCTATTATAAATTTTGATTTATTGGGCCCAAAGGGAAAATGGAGAATAATAAAGTTCAGAGGAGTTGAAGAGATATCAGCAAAGAGTGGTGAATTCCCTGCAAAAATTACTGCGGTTAAAACAACTGCTCTTGTTACAGATATATTAATTGAACTGGAATATACCGGCAGCATCATTACCACAGCTTTAGGTAAAACAATTGCCAGTGGAGTTCCTTCATACTTTTCTTACAGGAAATTTTTCCAGCCAATTGATTTTGAGGTCAGGTGGTTTTCCTATGATTTTGAAATGCATGATCCGATTAAAACCGGGCAACTCTTTCCACCCAATGTAAGAATGCGGCCAGTTAAAACTGAAAAAAACCAAAAATTGGATTATGCCTGGTGGGGTGGACTAAAAACTGATGAAGGCACATTTAAAAATTTTATCACAATTGCAAGTGGTACAGCAGAAATTGCCAAAGGTGTATATGAGTTGGGCATCACCTGGGATGATGCTGTCAGGGTTTATGTTGATGGCAAATTAGTTGTAGACGAATGGAATCCTTCCTTATATAAGTTTGATGAATCGCCGCATAAAAAAGTAAAATTGCCACTGGGCGGCAATCATACTTTTACCATCGAGCATGTAGAATTAGGTGGATTTGCTACTTTGAGTTTAAAGCTGAAAAAAATTCAATAGTTGCATTGGTTACCGGCTATTGGCATCATTCATCCTGATCTTTCTTCCCTTGAATTTTTTTCCGTCAAGAGATTGAATCATTTTTTCAGAAACACTTCTGTCCACTTCTACCCAGCTATTCATTTCTTTCATATCTATCCTGCCTAAAGTTTCTTTTTTCAAATCACTCATATCTAAAATGTACTGCAGGAAACTTGCTTTGTAAAAACCATCTTTGGTTCCAAGATTTACAAAGAGACGCTGAAAATCACCGGTTCCATTGAAATCTCTGCCTTTCGTATCACGATGTGAAATTCTTTCTCTGGGCTCACCTCTTCTTCTGGAATCTCTTCCTGTTTCTCTTCCGGAATCCCTTCGTGGTTCTCGGCCACTTTTATCTCTTAAATTCAGGTCTTCAGAATTTTCATAATATTTCAGAAAACGATCAAACTCCATTGCAGCCACTCTTTTCAAAACTTCTTCTTTTGTTACATCCGCAAATTTTTCCTGTAAGGAAGGGAGGTAAGTTTCATAATCGCCATGGCTGATATCAGTTTGCATCAACTTATCCATCACAGAAAAGAATTGTTTACGGCAAACATCTTTTCCTGAAGGCAGATCCAGTTTATGAAAAGGAACTTTAACCAATCTTTCAATCTGTCTGATCCTTCCTGTTTCCCTGCTGTTTACAATACTCATACAGATACCGGTGTTTCCGGCTCTGCCTGTTCTTCCGCTTCTATGCGTGTACACTTCCATATCATCCGGCAATTCAAAATTGATTACATGGGTGATGCCTTGTACATCAATTCCTCTTGCAGCTACATCCGTGGCTATTAATAATTGCAAAGATCTCTCCCTGAATTCTCCCATCACTTTATCGCGTTGCTGCTGGGTAAGGTCGCCATGCAAAGCATCAATATCATAACCTTCCCTTGTAAGTCTTTCAGAAATCTTTTGCGCATCAATTTTTGTTCTGGTAAAAATGATACCATAAATACCCGGATTGAAATCGATCAGTCTTTTCAGGGCATCATAACGGTGCTGTGAGGAAACAACATAAAACTGGTGATCCACATTTTTATTTGCCGTATTCATGGTTCCCACTGTAATTTCAACGGGCTCCTTCATATACTTTTTACTTACTTTTCTGATTGCAGCAGGCATAGTGGCGCTGAACAACCATGTACTTTCTCTTTGTGGCGTGTTTTTAAGAATGAATTCAATATCTTCCTGGAATCCCATATTCAACATTTCATCAGCTTCATCAAGAACTACATATTGTATTTTTTCCAGGCTAATTGCTTTTCTTTCTATCAGGTCTATCAATCTTCCCGGAGTAGCTACTACTATTTGAACACCTCTTCTTAATTCTCTTATCTGTGCTACAATGGATGAACCACCGTATACAGCCAGTACCTGCATACCGGGAACGAATTTTTTGAATAATTCAATTTCCTTAACGATCTGCATACAGAGCTCTCTTGTCGGACAAACAACAAGTGCTTGTGGAAATTTATCTTTACTATTTACAAGTTGTAATAAAGGCAAACCAAAGGCTGCCGTTTTTCCTGTACCTGTTTGTGCTAAACCAATAAGATCTTTTGTTCCGCTAAGCAAAACAGGAATGGCTTTTTCCTGGATAGGTGTGGGAGTTTTAAATCCCAAAGCATCAGTAGCTTGAACTAATTTGGCGTCTAATCCCAGCCCCTCAAATGTCATCATGTTGTATAAAATTTCGGCAAAGGTAATTTTATATTAGCCGATAGATAGTTTTATTTATTTTTACGAGTATTAAAAGCTGGCATTCAATTGGCTTATACTTATCTATTATGAAAGCAAAAATTCTGATTATCCTGTTATTTTCATTTTCTGTTCAATCAATTTCACAGGATAAATTTTTATCTGAAAAAGAATCTCTGGTTCGTTTTGGACTGAAAGCCGGACTTAATTTGATTAAAATCGATGGCAAGTCATTTAAAGATGAGTTTTCCTACAACTATTCCTTAGGTGCTTTTTTGCAGATAAATCCTACAAAAAAGTTCGGATTTCAACCAGAAATCAACTTTACGCAGGCTTCTGCTGAACAATCAAATGATATTACTGTTATTTATGATGATATCTTTTTGGGAGGAAGCCAGGTTAAAGCAAAATTGAATTACTTAAAATTGGCTGGATTGGTGAATTTGGATGTAGGTCCATCACAAAGGGTTAAGTTACAGCTTGGTCCTCAGTGGGGTATGTTGTTAAATGAAGCAGTAGATAGTTTAAAAAGTCCTGGTGATGTTTTTAAAAAAAGCAATTTTTCATTGCTTGGAGGGATATTTCTACAATTACCATTTATTCATATTGGTTCCAGGTATGAACTGGGGATAACAAATATCAACGGAATTGATAATAAAGACCAATGGAAAACACAGGCATTACAATTCTTTATAGGGGTCACTTTTTAAGTTCTCCACAGAAGCAAAAAAATAATCTATAAAACTTTGCCTGTTAATACTCATCCCCCTATCTTTGCGCTCCCAAATTCAAATGGGATAATTCATACATGTCACAGAGAATCAGAATAAAATTACAGTCTTACGATCACAACTTAGTAGATAAGTCTGCTGAAAAGATCGTAAAAACGGTTCGCAGTACTGGTGCTGTGGTCACAGGGCCCATTCCACTGCCAACCCGTAAAAAGATATTTACCGTGTTACGTTCACCATTTGTGAACAAGAAAAGCCGTGAACAATTCCAGTTGGCAACGCATAAGCGTTTGCTGGATATCTATACTTCTTCAAGCCGTACAGTAGATGCTTTAAGTAAGTTGGATCTGCCAAGTGGTGTTGAAGTTGAAATTAAAGCTTAAAAGATGTTTTGTTTTTCAAAAAGAAACAAAACAATAGTTCTTTATAAATAACAATCGTATTAAGTTAACTCTCAATTCCGCTTTTAGTGGAAGAAAAGAGCTCTGACAATTTTAAAACTTCTTTTCCCTTAAAAGGAAAGAGGCACATAAAAACAAGCCATTCAGGGTTTGTTTACTGCTGGTACTTCCGAAAAAAAGGAAAAGGTCAGTGGCAAACGGGGATTGACTCTTCGATAATCACAAGGTGACAATGGTCACTGTATCGAAGAATGTCCCAATAATCCTGTAGGCACAAATTGAACATAAAATGCAAGGTATTATTGGGAAAAAAATTGGGATGACCAGCATCTTCGACCCCTCAGGCAAACAAACAGCCTGCACAATTATCGAAGCTGGTCCTTGTGTAGTAACACAAGTAAGGACCATTGAAAATGATGGCTATACAGCTCTTCAACTTTCATTTGGCGATAAGAATGACAAACATTCTAACAAAGCTGAAAAAAATCACTTCGCAAAAGCTTCTACTTCTCCTAAGCGTTTCTCTAAAGAATTTCGCAACTATTCCATCGAAAAAAATATAGGTGAGTCTATCACAGTTGACATTTTTACTGAAGGTGAAGATGTACAGGTGGTAGGTACCACAAAAGGAAAGGGATTCCAGGGTGTTGTAAAGCGCCATGGTTTCAGTGGAGTTGGCCAGCAGTCACACGGCCAGCACGACAGGCAAAGAGCTCCGGGTTCACTTGGTAACTCTTCTGATGCCAGCCGTGTAATGAAAGGTATGCGCATGGGCGGCCGTATGGGTGGTGCCAGGGTAAAGATGAAAGGACTGAAAGTGATAAAGATATTTCCAGAGCAGAATTACATTTTAGTAAGTGGTTCAGTACCGGGTCACAACGGATCGATAGTTTTAATTCAGAAATAGTTTTTGATGTCATCCTGAGCTTGTCGAAGGAAAAAAAGAAATAAAATGCAAGTAGAAGTTTTAAATATAAAAGGAAAGAAAACCGGCAGATCGGTTGATCTACCCGAAGATATTTTTGGTGTAGAGCCTAACGAACACGTTGTTTACCTGGCGGTAAAACAATACCTGGCTGCACAGCGTCAGGGTACTCATAAAGTGAAGACCCGTGCAGAAGTAAAAGGATCCAGTAAGAAATTGCATCGCCAGAAAGGAACAGGCGGAAGCCGGAAAGGTAATATCCGTAACCCTTTATATAAAGGTGGTGGTACAGTGTTTGGACCCAAGCCTCACGGTTATGATATTAAACTGAATCGCAAAGTGAAAGACCTGGCTAAGATGTCTGCTCTTTCATCTAAGGCAAAGGAAAACTCAATTTTTGTGGTAGAAGACATTACATTAGAAGCTCCAAAAACAAAAAACTTCACTGATTTTCTTGGTAACCTGAAAGTAAATGGTAAGAAGACATTGTTTGTAATGCCGGAATATAATGATAATGTGTATTTAAGTTTCCGTAATGTGCCTCATGTAGTGGGAACATTGCTGAGTGATATAAATACATATGACGTGGTGAATGCCGATGTATTGATCATGACAGAAGCTGCTGCAAAGATTTTTTCTGAAATAGAAACTGAAACAGAAGCTTAATATTAATTTTTAAAAAAGTTGAGTAATGAAACTTTCTGATGTACTGATAAAACCGATCTTAAGCGAAAAGGCAAATAGCCAGCAGGAAAAGCTGCGCCGTTATGCATTTCGGGTTGCTAAAAAAGCAAATAAACTGGAGATCAAAAAAGCGGTTGAAGATTTTTACGGAGTTACTGTTGTTAATGTAAACACAGTGGTAGCACCTGCAAAAAGCAAAACCCGTTATACCAAATCCGGATTTATTCCTGGTCAAAAGTCTTCTTATAAGAAA
>CAZOOT010000150.1:0-7598 GCA_964581455.1 uncultured Chitinophaga sp.
GCCGGTTATGAGTTTATACATCCGGAAGATGAAACGATCAGTGGCTGCAGTCATATTTTATGGACCGGTGCTGTGATGGATAAAACTTCCACAGCACGGAATGCAGTTTTCTATGGAGATAAGGCCATTGACCGGAGCCCCTGTGGTACGGGCACATCTGCAAGAATGGCACAATGGTATGCAAAAGGTAAATTGAAGAAAGGAGATGTTTTCATTCATGAAAGTATTATCGGCAGTAAATTTAATGGGACAATTGAGGAAGAAACACAAGTTGGTGAGTATGCCGCTATTCGACCGGGCATTGAAGGATGGGCAAGAACATATGGATACAATACCATTTCTATTGACAAAGATGATGATCCTTATGCATTCGGATTTCAGGTGCTGTAATGGTGAATAGTCAATTTTGAATTGTGAATGCGTATGCCCTTTCTTATAAGGGTCGATTTTAAAACTGTTCATCCCCTCCTCTGGAGGGGTGGAAGCGGTTACAAATGAAAGAGAAATGAAGGGGGTGGGCAAAAGCTGAATAGTGAACAGAAAGTACAAGTGAGTGACACAAGTAAAGCTTAATAGTAATTCAAAGGTTGGATACATGAAAAAACTAACTCTTATTTTAATTGCTTCATTTTTTAGTGTAAATATTTTTTCGCAAAATACTTTACAGAAAATTGAGCCTGTCAGTTTTTCACAAGTAAATATTACAGACAATTTCTGGAAACCCAAGATTGATAAAGTAGCAACAAAAACTTTATCAGCCTGTATATACCAAACTGAAATTGCAACTCCACGAATTAAAAATTTTGAGAAAGTAGCCAGGAATAAAGGGGAAAAACATGAAGGAATTTTTTATGATGACAGCGATGTATTCAAAGCACTGGAAGCAATGGCTTATTCCCTGAAAACACATCCAAGTCCGGAGATGGAAAAGAAATGCGATGAATGGATTGATAAAATAGCTGCGGCACAACTTCCAGACGGTTATCTCAATACATGGTATACATTAAGGGGTTTACAGGACAGGTACACCGATATGAGTATGCATGAAGATTATAATGCAGGCCATATGATTGAAGCCGGAGTAGCTTATTATAATGCTACCGGTAAAAGAAAATTACTGGATGTATGTATCAGGTGGGCTGATCATTTTGATAATTTATTCGGGCCCGGTAAAAGAAATTGGGTAACCGGTCACCAGGAACTGGAACTGGCATTAGTGAAATTATATAAAGTGACGAAAGAAGAAAGATACTTAAAACTGGCTGATTGGTTATTGAGCCAGCGTGGAAAAAAATTGGCGAAAGGCTATACCTGGACAGATTGGAAAGACACGGCCTATGCTCAGGATCTTTTACCGGTGAAAGAACAAAAAGAAATTACAGGTCATGCTGTTCGTGCCATGTACATGTACACCGGCGCTGCAGATGTAGCAGCACAAACAGGCGATGCGGATTATATAAAGGCGATGCGGACAGTTTGGGAAGATGTAGTGTATCGTAATATGTATATCACGGGAGGTATTGGTTCTGCAGGAAGCAATGAAGGATTTTCCCAGGATTATGATTTGCCAAATGAACAGGCCTATTGCGAAACCTGCGCCAGTGTAGGGATGGTTTTCTGGAACCAACGGATGAATGCACTTACGGGGAATGCTGAATACATAGATGTGCTTGAAAGAAGTTTATATAACGGGGCTTTGGATGGATTGAGTTTAAACGGGGATCGTTTTTTTTATGGAAATCCATTGGCTAGCCGTGGACAACACCAGCGAAGGGAATGGTTTGGTACCGCATGTTGTCCAGCCAATATTGCCAGGCTGGTCGCATCATTGGGCGATTATATTTATGCAAAATCTGAAAACGGTATTTATGTAAACCTGTTTGCAGGAAGTGAAACAAAGATTGTGCTGGGTAAGAATGAAGTGGGATTGAAAATGGAAACAAATTATCCATGGGAGGGAAATATAATACTGAAAATTGATCCTGTTAAAAAGTCAAAATTCAAAATTTATATCCGGATTCCCGGATGGGTAAGAAATGAAATTGTGCCTGGTGGATTATACACAACAAGTAGTTATGAACCAAAACAAGGCAGGCCCAGAATTTTTCTGAATAATAATATCATTAATGCTACTTATGAAAATGGTTATGCTGTTGTAGAGTCTGAATGGAAAAAAGGAGATATTTTGGAAATAGAATTTCCAATGTCAATTAAGATGATCGAATCAAGACCAGAATTGAAACAGGACACTAACCGTATTGCCATCCAGCGGGGACCGATAGTTTATTGTGTAGAAGGGGCAGATAATAATGGTAAAGCATGGAATATTATTATTCCGGAGAACACAAAATTTGAAGTGACAGACTACCAGGTGCTGGATGAAAAAGTAAAAGCTTTAACAGCAATGGTACCGGTTGTGTTGGTTAGCGAAGATGGATTTTTCATAAGAACGGATACGAAAAAAATAATTGCGATACCTTATTATACATGGGCTAATCGGGGTAAGAATGAAATGCAGGTTTGGCTGCCAACAAAAATTACGGACATAAAACTGAATTATTAACAATGTAAAAAGTAAAAATGAAAAAAATCATTCTGTTCAGTAGTTTATTTATTTTGGTTTCAAGTTGCAAGCTGATGCCTAAAAATGATAAGGAGGAAACCGCGATTAATGCCCCGGGGATCACAAAAAATTTTTATGGTTTGATTGGAACAGATTCTGTATTTCAATACAGCCTGGTAAATAAAAATGGTATGGAAGTCAGAATTATAAATTATGGAGGAACCGTAACACATATTCTGACTCCTGATAAAAACGGCAAGATGGGTGATGTGATACTTGGATTTGAATCACTTGGTGGATATCTGCAAAATGGTAATCCATATTTTGGTTGTTTGGTGGGTCGGTATGCTAACAGGATTGCAAACGCAACGTTTTCCCTTGATGGAAAATCTTATACCCTGGCTGCAAACAATGGTGCTAACTCACTTCATGGCGGAATAAAAGGATATGACAAAGTGATGTGGGTAGTAAAGGAAACCATGGCAACCGATGATCAGGCAACTCTTTCCTTGCAATATGAAAGTAAAGATGGAGAAGAAGGTTATCCCGGAAATCTTACGGCAAACTGTTCTTATGTGCTTACAAATGATAATGAATTAAAGATGATCTATTCGGCTACAACTGATAAACCAACGCCAGTTAACTTAACAAACCATTGCTATTTTAATTTGTCTGCCGGTACGGACTCTACTATTCTTGATCATGAGCTGATGCTTATGGCAGATAATTATACACCGGTTAATGATCAGTTGATTCCAATAGGAAAAATTGAAGCCGTAACAAATACAGCTATGAATTTCCTGACGCCAAAAAAAATCGGAGCGGATATTTCAAAAGTTGAAGGAGGGTTTGATCACAATTGGGTTTTAAATAAAAAAACTGATTCATTGCAATGGATCGGAAGCTTGTATCATTCAGCCAGCGGAAGATTTATGGAAGTATCAACTTCGGAACCAGGTATCCAGTTCTATAGCGGAAATTTCCTGGATGGCACCCTGGTGAATACCAAGGATGGGAAAAAATATATAAAACATGCAGGTCTCTGCCTGGAAACCCAACATTTTCCTGATTCACCCAATCAGCCTTCTTTTCCAAATACGATATTAAGGCCGGGAGAAACTTATCATCATGAAACGGTCTATAAATTTTCAATAAAATGAAAAAGACTTTAATATTCTTTATTTCACATTTCTTATTTCTGGTTGGTTTCTCTCAATCTGGGATCTGGTCAAAGGAAAAAGCCAACAGCTGGTATCAGCAGCAAGAGTGGCTGGTAGGCGCAAATTTTTTACCAAGCACTGCAATCAATCAACTGGAAATGTGGCAGGCTGAAACTTATGATCCTGCAACCATTGATAAAGAATTGAGCTGGGCTGCAGCAATCGGTATGAATGTAATGCGGGTTTATTTACATGACCTGGCCTGGAAATCCGATGCAACGGGGTTTAAAAAAAGAATGGATGATTTTTTATCTATTGCATCAAAACATCAAATTAAAATATTGTTCTGCATATTTGATGACTGTTGGAACCCGGATGCAAAAACCGGGAAACAACCAGAACCAAAACCTGGTGTACATAATAGTGGTTGGGTACGCAGTCCGAATGAAGCTGTACATAATGATTCAACGCAATGGCATTATTTGAAAGAATATGTCACGGATATTCTAACAACATTTAAAGATGATCAGCGCATCCTGATGTGGGATCTGTACAATGAACCTGCAAACAGTGGATATGGATTAAGCTCTTTCCCTTTATTAAAAAATGTTTTTGATTGGTCCTGGTCAGTTCGTCCTTCACAACCATTAACAGTTGGTGTCTGGTTTATGGAATTTCCTGAGATCAATAAATACCAACTGGAAAATTCTGACATAATTACTTTTCATAACTATTCCGATACTGCTTCCATGAAATCGGCAATTGATAGCTTACAAAAAAAAGGAAGACCGGTTATTTGTACTGAATATATGGCCCGGACCAACAACAGTAAATTTGAAACACATTTACCCTTATTAAAAAAATACAATGTTGGTGCAATTAATTGGGGACTGGTGAGTGGAAAAAGCAATACCATATTTCCCTGGGGAAGTAAAGAAGGAAGCCCGGAACCCAACCCCTGGTTTCATGATATATTCAGAAAAGACGGAACCCCTTATAATGAAAATGAAGTAAAGATCATCAAACAACTTAAAGGAAAGCAATGAAAAAAAATGTGCTGATTGTATTTTTGTTTTCTCCGCTTTTAAATCTGGCTCAATCCTATATACCGGAATACAATAATATCAAAGTGAAAGTAAAACCGGCTATTCAGATTAAATCTTTTGCATTTAACCTGAATGAAGTGAAACTGCTCAACAGTCCTTTTAAAAAAGCAATGTCATTAGACAGTGCTTACCTGCTATCATTGAAACCTGACAGATTACTTCATCGGTTTCATTTATATGCCGGATTGCCCACGAAAGATTCTGTTTATCGGGGATGGGAGAGCCAGGGACTTTCCGGTCATACACTGGGTCATTATCTTTCAGCAGCATCGATGATGTTTACAGCAACCGGTAATGAAGAATTCAAAAAAAGAGTTGAGTATATTGTTACTGAACTTGAAAAATGTCAGCTCGCCAGAAAATCTGGTTATGTTGGGGCCATCCCTGATGAAGATTCCATTTTTGGAAAAGTAGCAAAGGGTGAGATCAAATCATCCGGCTTTGATTTGAACGGAGGCTGGAGTCCCTGGTATACTGTGCATAAAATAATGGCAGGTTTGTGCGATGCATATTTATATACGGATAATAAAAAAGCATTGCAGGTAGTGACAGGAATGGCTGACTGGGTTTATAATACGGTCAACCATCTTGACGATTCCACAAGATTGGCTATGCTGAATTGTGAGTATGGAGGAATGAATGATGTGCTGGCAAATATTTATGCTTTTACCGGGAGTAAAAAATATCTTGACCTCTCTTATAAATTCTATGATGAATTTGTAATGGGTCAGCTTGCAAAACAAATTGACCCTTTGCCCGGCAAACACAGCAACACAAATGTGCCTAAAGCCATTGGAAGTGCATCACAATATGAACTTACAGGTAATGCAAGAGATAAAACCATTGCTTCCTTTTTCTGGGAAAGCATGGTGCGTCATCATACCTATGTGATTGGGGGAAACAGCAATTATGAATATTGCGGTAAACAGGATTCTCTCAGCGAAAGATTAAGTGATAATACCTGTGAGACATGCAATACCTATAATATGCTAAAATTAACGCGGCATTTATTTGCTTGGAATCCATCGGGCCAGTTGATGGACTATTATGAAAGAGCATTGTACAATCATATACTTGCTTCACAAAATCCGGAAGATGGGATGATGACTTATTTTGTGCCGCTGCGTATGGGCACAAAAAAAGAATTCAGCCGCCCTTTCAATTCTTTTACCTGTTGTGTAGGAAGCGGTATTGAAAATCATTCAAAATATGCTGAACAGATCTATAGCCATGATGAACAGGAAGGGATCTTTGTAAATTTGTTTATCCCTTCAGTTCTTAACTGGAAAGAGAAAGGAATTATACTTCAACAGGAAACTAATTTCCCGGAATCAAATTCAACCACGATTACCTATTTGGGAGAAGCAGGTAAAACAATTACTTTATTGATACGAAAACCTTTCTGGTCCAGGGGCAGAACCCGATTTTTTATGAATGGGAAGGAAAACTATAATATAAAATCCTATGATAGAAAATTTGAGTTTGATCAGGTTGAAGGTTATATGCCCATCAAAGTCATCATGCAGAAAAATGACAAATTGGAAATAAGGTTTAGCATGCATTTATATACAGAATCGATGCCTGATAATCCAACCCGCATTGCTTTTAAATATGGTCCCCTGGTATTGGCAGGTTTACTGGGTAAAGATATGCCTGACCCGGTTTATGGCACGCCGGTTTTAATGACCGACAATAAAAATCTGAATGATTGGATAAAGCCAACAACTCAGCCTTTGCAATTTAACATGGATAATGTGGGAAAGCCTTTTGATGTGACCTTGATTCCTTTTTATAAAATCCATGACCAGTACTATAGTGTGTATTGGGATTTTTTTACACAGGCAGATTGGGCAGCCAGGCAGGGAGAATATGAAGCTGAGAAGAAGAGACAAAAAGAAATTGAGGAAATAACTATCGACAATTTTCGCATTGGAGAAATGCAACCGGAGCGGGATCATAATTTAAAAGCAAGTGAAAGAAGCTATGTGAGTGATGCCATTGGCAGGATGGGACGTGAAGCAAGAAGGGATCATTATTTTTCATTTGACATGAAAGTAATTCCGAATACCGCACAAAAATTGTTACTGACCTATATAGGGGATGACAAAGACAGGAAGTTTGATATTAAAGCAGATGGCGTTAATATTGCAACCGAAGAATGGCTGGGCGGCAAGACGGGAAAATTCTATGATATAGAATATAAGATTCCGGCATCATTAATAAATGAAAAACAAAAAATCACTATAAGAATAGAAGCTAATTATGGCAAAACAGCTGGTCGTGTATTTGGAGCCAGGATTTTAAAAAAGGAATAATAAAAATGGGTAAAGTTTGCATTATTGGTGGTGGTATTATCGGGTTAAGTTCGGCATTGTATTTAAAAAGATCGGGTTGGGATGTGACTGTTATTGACAAAGGTGATTTCAGTGATAATTGTTCTTATGGAAATGCCGGCTATGTTTGCCCGAGTCATTTTATACCACTGGCTACTCCGGGTATTATCAAACAAGGTCTGCGCTGGATGCTCAATTCAAAAAGTCCGTTTTATGTACAGCCCAGATTAGATTTAAGTTTGATCAACTGGGGTTTGAAATTTATGCGGGCGGCAACTCCGGAAAAAGTGGAGCAAGCTGCCATCCCTCTTCGAGACATAGCCATCATTAGCCAGGCTGAATACGAAAGCTGGAAATCTATTCCTGGTTTTGACATGGCTTATGAATCTAAAGGGTTAATAGAATTGTATCAGACTGATGCAGCAGGTGAACATGG
>CAZOOT010000151.1:0-899 GCA_964581455.1 uncultured Chitinophaga sp.
GGGATTTAATCATAACAGATTTAGCAATGCCCGATGGCGGCGGATTAGAAGCAGTAAAACAAATTACTGCAATAAAACCAGATCAGAAAATTCTGGTTATCAGCTTTTATCCTGAAGAGCAATATGCATTCAGAACCATTCGTATGGGGGCTTCCGGATTTTTAAATAAAGATGCTGCGCCGCATGAACTCATCAAAGCGATCAATACAATCATTTCCGGACGGCGATATGTCAATCCCAAATTGGTAAGCAAGATGACTAATTCCTATTTATTTAAATCCGGCTTGCTGCCCCATGAAATTCTTAGTGAAAGAGAATTCCAGGTGCTGTTAAAATTGGCAGAGGGAAAAACCATTAATGAAATAGCTACTGAGCTCAATGTGTCAGTAAATACTATAAATACATACAGGACACGTATAATGGGAAAGATGGAATTGAAAACCAATGCCGACCTTATTCGTTATGTGGTAGAAAATAAAATAAGGTTGGCATAATGCAAAATTTGTAGGAAAAAATCTACAAATCATTAGTAATATTTAGTAGGAAGGAAAGGCAAATTATACTATTTAATTTATGAGAATAAGTTGTTTGCTTTGAAAAACTATATTCATGAAAAACAAAGAGAAGATAATACTTGTCGTCGAAGACTCTTTAATGATCATTAAAAGAATTCTGAGCTTACTTGAAGAAGTAGAGAATATTAAACTGGTAGTGCATGCAGCCAACTATGCTGAAAGTATCAGAATGATCAATGAAATTAATGTGGACATAGTTCTATTGGATATCAATCTCCCTGATAAAAGCGGAATTGAACTTTTGAAGGAAATCAAATTTATCAGCCCAGGTATAAAAGTTGTCATGCTAAAAAACAATTCCAGCGAAAATTACAGGGATTTATG
>CAZOOT010000151.1:909-7425 GCA_964581455.1 uncultured Chitinophaga sp.
GCCAATATGGGAGCTGATTTCTTTCTTGACAAATCGCATGATTTTGAAAAAATCCCGGCGACGCTGGCGGCTTTAAATTAACAGAAACAATACCATGAGAACTGATTATATTAATAAGGCAGATGGGAAGGACAAGAATTATTACCTGATGGTGATAGATGATCATGGTTATATCCAGTTTGCTAATTCACATTTTATTACAAACCTTGAAATTTGCCCTGAAAAAATTAAGGAAAATAGTTTTTTCCAATTTATTGGCCCCAATCATTTAAAGTCGTTTAAAGAATCTATCTCACACGTTAAGAAAACCAACTCTCCGGTTTCTATTGATATTTCTGCCCAAAATGGATCTAATCACTGGATGAAATTGGAGATCAGCAAATTTAAAAATGGCGCTAATAGCCATGATAAATATTTCTGTATCGGGTATGATATAGTAGGAAAAGAACGAGTGAAGAGGATGAAGGATGTTGCTGATCAGCATTATGATGCCATCATGGAAGGATTAACGATTGGCGTCATTATGCAAGATGTAAACGGGGATGTACTGGCAGCAAATCAAAGAGCAGCTGAAATATTTGGTGTTAGTATTGAAACGATTTATGAAAACTACGGATTTAAAAATCTTTGGAATAATTGTCAGGATGCATCTGGTAATCTGACTTATGATAGCAGCCCTCTGGTAAAAGCATTTCAGACAAAAGAGCTTCAAAAAGATATCAGGGTTACTTTCAGAACAGCAGAGAATGAAATAAAGACTTTACAGGTCAACTCTCAGCCTTTATTTGGTGAAGCAAACGAAAATCCGAACTCAGTAGTTACTTCCATTACAGATATCAGCAGGGAAAAGGCTTTGGAAAATGAAGTGCATTTACAAGACCAGATCTTTCGGTCTTTTCACAATAATTCACCAAACCTGGCATGGGTTGTAGATAAAGATGGTAGGTTGTTTTATATGAATCAAGCTTTTCGCTCATTTCTGAATTTAGAAGATGATGTAATAGGGGAAGATGTTTTTAAAATTTTGCCGGCTGAAGTAAGCAATTACTTTGAAAGAATCAATAAAAAAGTACTGGAATCCGGCATTGCTTATAAAGCAAGAGAAAAATATGTTTTACTTGACGGTTCGGAATTAATTTTCTGGGTAAGTGTATTCCCCATCGAGTCACCTTCTGATAAAAAATTATTAGGAGGAGAGGCGATAAATATTACTGAACAATTTGCGGCACTACAGCAGTTGCAAAATGCAAATGAAAGGTTGTCTCATTACAGTTCTATTACCAAGGATGCTATTTGGGAATGGGATATGCAAACCGGTCAGATATTCCGGAATCAGACCCTGCTCGATTTAATCGGCGTTTCAGTTAACATTTCTTACAGTTTGTCCTGGTGGTTTAAAAGAATTCACCCTGAAGACAGAAGAAAAGTAGGAGATGCGATCAGGGAAGTGATAGGAAAAAAATTAAGAAGTTGGGAAAGTGAATACCGTTTTAAAAAAGTAACAGGTGAATATATCAGTGTGTATGACAAAGGGTTTATAATTTTTGAAAAAGAACAGCCTATAAAAATGATCGGTTCTTTACACGATATTTCTCAGGTAAAAGAACTGGAAGTAAAACTGGTGGAGGAAAAAGTACAACGGCAGAAAGATATTACTGAAACTGTTTTCGCAGTGCAGGAAAAAGAACGTACCAGGATCGGTCATGAATTACATGATAATGTAAACCAGATTCTTTCTACTTGCAAGCTTTTCATGGATATGATCAAAACGACGACTGCTGAAGACGACGATAAAAAATTAAAAGTAAAAGAATATTTACTTTCTGCTATTGAAGAGATCAGAAAACTATCTAAAGAGATGGTGACCCCTCAATTGAAAGAGAAAGGATTAATAGCGAGTATTAAAACACTGGTGGATGATTTAAACGCTATTAATACAATGGAAGTATTTTTCTATCACCAGGAAGAAGTGGAAGTGATTAGCAACAGTAAAAAAGTTGCCTTATTCCGGATCATTCAGGAACAGATCAAGAATACTTTAAAATACAGCAAAGGGAAAGTGCTTACCATTCATTTGCAATCTATCAAAAATGATATTCAGTTAGTCATTGAAGACGATGGTGTTGGATTTGATACCAAGCAAACACGTCGTGGAATTGGTTTGTCAAATATTTTTGATCGTACCCGGTTTTACAATGGGAATCTTCAAATTAAATCAGCACCCGGGCAAGGTTGTAAAATGATTGTTGAAATTCCGGCATTTGGTTAAGATCCAATTTATGAGGATATAATTTTCTACTCTTGCTTGACTCCTTATATATATTCTTTTAACAAAATTTAGAGTAAACCCCTATTTAATAAAATAAGTGCTGAACTGTATATCTACTGCTTTCTATTACTGCGTTATATAGATTATGAATCACTCCTTTCAGTATTTTAAGGATTGATTCCAAAGTTGTCATTTATTATCCAATACTTATTTAAAGCCAATTTAATGGAAAAAGCCATGCCTAAACGGGCTACAAAAAGCCTGACCATTTTCTGTATTTTATTTATCACTTCCTTAGAATTCTTAAAATTCCTTTTAGACTTTTTTAAAAAGGAAAAACAGGTTCCTGTTTTTTCAAAAATTTATTTACCAGCTAACTCAGAAAAATGTTACAGGAGCTAGTCAATAAATTTACTTTTTCAGGAAGTGAAGACAGGATCAGGGATCTTATCAATAGCCTGCATGTAGGAGTATTGGTGATGAGCCCCAAAAAGGAAGTATTGTTCAACAACCAGGTAGCACTTGATCTGCTGGGCTTATCAATTGATGAACTATATGGAAAAACTAAAGTGAATCCGGATTGGAGTATGATAAACGAAGATGGCTCAGTATTTCCATGTGATATTCAGCCTGTGCCTGTAGCGATCAGTTCCAAAAAGCCGGTGACAAATGTAATTATGGGTGTAAACAGACCTTTGACCAAAGATAAAGTTTGGTTATTGGTAAATGCTGATCCCTTATTAAATGACAGGGGTGAGATTAAAGAAGTAGTTTGCAGTTTTAGTGATATTACAGAGCGTAAAGAAGTTGAAGAAAAACTCACCTGGCTCTATCAAAGCCTTGAAATAAGAGCACTTGAACTGGCTACATCCAATAAGGAACTGGAACGGTTTGCTTACATAGCTACTCATGATTTACAGGAACCCCTCCGGCTGGTTAGCAGTTTTACACAATTACTCAAAAAGAAATACGCCTCACAACTTGACGAACAGGCAGGAGAATATATAAATTATGCAGTGGAAGGTGCAACCCGAATGAAAAATCTAATTCTTGATCTCCAGGAATTCACAAAGTTCCATAACAACAAAGAAGAGTTTTCAGATACAGATATAAAACATGTATTAAATACTGTTTTAATATCAAATGCTGAAATCATAAACGCTACAAATGCAGTATTGCTCATTCCAAAATTACCGGTCATCAGAGCCAAAACATCTTTGATGACGCAGCTTTTTGAAAACCTGATCGGGAATGCATTAAAATACCGGGGGAAGGAAAAACCAATGATCATTATCGAAAGCAAAGAAGAGAAAGACCGTTATGAATTCAGCATTAGTGATAATGGGTTGGGGATAAGTGAAGAGTATTGGGACAGCATCTTTATTCTGTTTAAACGATTGCACCACGATACGGAAACATTTGAAGGAACCGGGGTGGGGTTAGCTCTTTGCAAAAAAATTGTTGAAATGCATCATGGCAGCATTTGGGTAAGATCACAAATGGGGAAGGGGAGTACATTTTGTTTCACTATTTCTAAAATGAAAAAGCATGGCAACGAAAAACTATAAAAAGAAGATTTATACGCTTCTGGGTCTTTCGTTACTCATTGTAATAATAAGTTTCGGCTTTTTGTTTATGAATTTTGCCAGGCAAACAAAACTGCTGAAAGAAAATTTAAGTATTAAGCATGGTTTGTCACTAACAGACTCGATGAATACAAACTGGCTGGAGCTGGAATCAAACAAAAGAGGATTTCAATTAACAAGGGATTCCGCTTTTCTTTCAAAATTCATTTTAGTAAAGGAAAATCTTAATGAAAATGTTTATCATTTAAAAAATGTTTCTGAAGAATTAGGAGTAGCGAACCCCGTCTTTGAAATTGAATCTTTATTAAAAGAACGGTTTGACAATTTGGATAGCGGCCTTTATATTTTCAATGCTATTGGGCTTGACAGTTCAGTATCTTTTATGCAACAGGTTGAAAAAAAGAATATCAGAAAAAGATATGGTGATGTGTACAATATTCTGAAATCTGATTTGTTGAAAAAAGAACATGCTAATAATGATTTATTCAATAAATCAAACAACAATAACAAACTGGATCTGCTGTTTTTATTGGTATTGTTTATTATTGGTATGTTTTTGATTGCAAATACAGTAAAAAAGTCTCAGCAAAAGATTATTAAAAACCATATCCGGTTTCAGGAAGCACAACGGATAGCAAAAATCGGATCATGGGAGTGGGATATTTCAAATAATAAAATTACATGGAGTAAAGAACAATATCGCCTTTTCGGAGAAGATCCTAAAACATATAAAATCACTTATGAAGGCTATTTAAGCCATTTGTCTGAAACGGATAAATTAAATACTTCAGAAATGATCATGCTTGCGCTGGAGGGAAAAAAGAATTTTGAACTTACGCATGAAATAATCAGAAAAGATGGGACAAGCATTATTGTTTTTGAACAGGGGACAGTCTTATATGATGACAACGGAAAGGCAAGAGGGATGTTTGGTACAACACAGGACATTTCAGAACGTAAAAAAGTGGAAAATGAACTGGCCCAGGCACGGAAAAGTTTCGAGACCATATTTGATAATGCTGCTGATGGAGTTTATCAAAGCTCAGTTGAAGGAAAATTTTTAATGGCCAATCCGGCGGTAGCAAAAATTTTCGGATATAACTCTCCTAAGGACCTTTTAAAGTCCGTAACAAATATTGGCGAACAACATTATGCAGATCCTGATGACAGGGTAAGAATGGCAGAGTTATTATCTCTTTATGACCATATTGAGAACTACGAAGTACCCTTATTAACAAAAAATAAAGCTATCGTATGGGTAAGTGAAAGCACAAGAATAGTAAGAGATGAGAAAGGAGAGATTAAATATTATGAAGGGACATTGAAAGATATCACTGAGCGTAAACGGGCTGAAGAAGAGTTAGGATTGGTTCAGAAAAAATACCAGGAGATATTTAATAATACAGCTGATGGAATTTATCATAGTACAATAGATGGAAGATTTATTATGGTAAATCCATCTATGGCTAAAATATTTGGATTTGATTCACCATTAGATATGATAAAGTCTGTGACAGATATTAGTACACAGATTTATCTGAATCCGGAAGATCGTAAGAAGATGTCAGAAATATTGAAAGATCATGGCGAAGTTGAAAACTTTGAATTACAGGTATTGAAAAAAAATAAAGATATTATCTGGGTAAGTTTAAATATCCGGATAGTAAGGAATGATGATGGGGATGTTGATTATTTTGAAGGAACACTGGAAGACATTACTAAAAGAAAGGAATCTGAAGAAGAGATCATGCAATTAAACAAGAGCCTTGATCAATTTGCAAATATTACTGCACATGATCTTCAGGAACCTATCCGGATGGTAAGTGGATTTCTGGGCCTGTTAGAAAAAAAGTATTCAGGTTCAATAGATGAACAGGGGAAATCTTTTATCTACCGGGCTAAAGATGGAGCAGACAGGATGAGTATATTGATCAAAGACCTGCTTGAATTTTCAAGATCCGGCAATAAAGCTGCAAAAAAAGAACCGGTAGACATGGGTGTTGTGATGGACCTGGTAAAAAAAGATTTAAGCATTGTAGTGGCTGATACAAACTCCGTTATCAATATTCCGGAAGACTTACCGGTAGTAAATGGAACGCAAAGTGCGTTATACAGGTTGTTTTTGAACCTGATCAGTAATGGAATTAAGTTCAGGAAAAAAGATATATCACCTGTAGTGACACTGGATGTTGAAGAGTTACCGGATTACTGGTCATTCACTTTAAAAGATAATGGAATTGGTGTGGCTGAAAAAGATCAGGCAAAGCTTTTCCAGGCTTTTCAAAGGTTACACAGGCGGGAAGAATATCCTGGTACAGGATTAGGTTTGGTAACCTGTAAAAAAATTGTAGAAACTCACGGAGGAAAGATTGGTATGACATCCGAAGCCGGAAAAGGTACAGCTTTTCATTTTACATTAAGCAAAGCACTGTTAGCAAGCTAAATTTAGCAAACAGGAAAAGTAAAATTATGAAAGAGATGATCGTTTTAAATAAGGAGCCCATGAGTCAGCAGCCTGTTGTGGATGAAAAAGATATTGAGATAGAAAGATTGAATACCATGTTGGCTAAAATGACAGAAGAAATGAATCAGTTTTCTTATATCGTTTCACATGATCTTCAGGCACCGTTAAGGATGGTCACCGGATTTCTGGAATTGCTG
>CAZOOT010000152.1:0-2051 GCA_964581455.1 uncultured Chitinophaga sp.
ATCTAAAAAAGCATTTTAAGTATTCTTAATTAATAAAACCAAAATTATGAAAAAAACACTGTTGTCCTTTGCAGTTATTATCTGCATCACCTCAAGTTTATCTGGCCAATCCCTTTTCGGGATTAACGCAGGTACTTCCATTAGTAGTTTCAAGAACGAAAATGATGATGGCACATCTACTGATAAGTCGAGATCTAAGGTTGGATTTATTTTTGGGATTTTAGCTGATTTAGGTATATCTGAAAATTTTAGTATTCGCCCCGGACTAAACTTTCTTCAGACAGGTGGTATTGAAGAGGTGTATGAAATAGAGGGTAAGATTACAATTAATAATGCTGAAATTCCAATAGATTTTATTTATAAAACAAATTCTACGTCTGGTAAATTTTTCTTTGGTGCTGGTCCTTCAATAACTTTCAGCTTCTCGGGTAAGGGAAAATTAAAAAATAGAGATACCGGTGAAGAACTAACCGAAGAAATTAAGTTCGGGAATAGCCTGGATGACGACCTCAAACCAGTGGATGTTGGAAGTAATTTTCTGGCCGGATTCGAATTTAAAAGTGGGTTATTTATACAGGGAAATTACAATATGTCTTTCAGCAATCGAAGTAATGCACCAGATGAAATTTGGAAATGTAAATACCTGGGAATCCGGTTTGGCTATTTATTTGGTGGAAACAAAACCAAATAAAAAACAACAAATACTATTGTTGATCTTGAATGAATTTAATTCATAGCGAAAAAAACACTACCCAAAGAGTATTGCTTTATGTATGCAGGTAGTGTTTTGGCATACAGTGGTACACCACTGCAAAAAAGTTTTTGATTTTGGGGTTAAGTAAAAATTAACCCCTATTATAATTATTATATGTCGTTTTCAAAGAAACTTGTAAATGTTTTTTTATTCTATTTATTCCCATTAATATGTTATTCCCAAGAAAAACAAGATGACACCGCGACCTTTAAACTTCCTTGTGGCAGCGATGAAACCCATAAGTATTTATTAAACAATGATCCTATTTATAAAAGGAATATTGAAACCAATGAAGAGCAATTACAAAAATACATTAGAGAATTTCCAAAAACGGGGCAAAAGATTTCTGCGGTTTATACAATTCCGATAGTGGTTCACATTATTCATTTAGGAGAACCTGTAGGAACAGGTACGAATATTTCTGATGCTCAGATAATAGGTGCTGTTGCCGGTTTGAATGACCGGTTTAGAAATAGAATCGGTAATGGATTAGATGTCGAATTACAATTTTGTTTGGCAACAAAAGATCCAAATGGCAATCCTACTACGGGTATAAAAAGAGTAAGCGGAGTAAATGTCCAATATTATTCCAGTGTAGGAATCAGTAATGGTTCTTGTTCAAGCGGTGCAGATCAATTGTCAATTAAAAATTTAAGTAGATGGCCTAATACAAATTATTATAATATTTGGATAGTTAAGAGTGTTTGTAATGGACAATGGGGAGGGTACGCATATTTTCCTGGTGCATCTTCAACTTTAGATGGAGCTGTTATAGCCTATAATCAATTCAGTTTTAATAGTGTAACTCCTGCACATGAGTTAGGTCATGCATTCAATCTGTATCACACATTTGAAGGTGATAATGACAATTGGAATTGCCCTCAAAATAATAATTGTAGTACTGAAGGAGATAGATGTTGTGATACTCCGCCACACAAAGAAAAAGATTGTGGTTCAACAAACCCCTGTACAAGTTCAGGTATTTGGGATAACTCACGTTTTAATTATATGAGTTATTGTCATCCAAATAATACAAACGGTAGATTTACACAAGACCAAAAAAACCGAATACAGGCAGCGTTAATGACAAGTTCACGTTCAAGTCTGATAAATTCAAATGGTTGTAGTATAAACTCAGAAAATGCTGATATATGTACTTCCGCAATTACTTTAACGCCCAACACTACTTGTATAAATAAAGAAGGTGATGTTGTTGGGGCTACAGCAAGTGGTGTGAGTAAAATAAGTTGTGATAATATTTCAAACCCGGATATGAAAGACGTCTGGTTTAAATTTT
>CAZOOT010000152.1:2061-3011 GCA_964581455.1 uncultured Chitinophaga sp.
AACATACACGATAAAAGTTACTCCATCTCCGGGTTTTGATCCGGTCGTAGCTCTTTATACTTCTTGTAGTGGTATCGAAATGATTGCTTGTTCTGATGGTCCAATATCAACAGATATTGAGAACATCATTGTTTCATTAGAAAGCGGAAAAACCTATTATGTCAGGGTTTATCATTATGGCAATATTCCGCCTTTAACTACTACTTTTGATATTTGTATTATTAGAGACGGATGCTCTCAACCTTCTAATGATAATTGTACTGGCTCTTTTCCTGCAGAACAATTAACTTTTGGAACATCCTGTAATCCAATAACCCGATCGTCTTGTGGTGCCACTCCATCTTCTTTATCTTCATGTAGTGGGATTGCAGATGACGATGTGTATTTCAGGTTCACTCCGCCAGCAGGAGTTACTTCAGCTACAGTTACTGTTAAACCTTCTCCAGGTTATGATGCTGCATTTCAAGTATTAGCCGGGCAATGTGGTAGTTCCATGACACAAATCACAAATGGATGTGTTGATAATAACTATGATGAAGGAGGAACAGAATCTGTTATAATAAACGGTTTGACTTCGGGTACGGAATATTTTATTAGAGTATGGGAATACAATAGCGGGTATGGATCAACCCGTACTTTTGAAATTTGTGTTTATGGTAATTGTGCTCCACCTACTACAGCCGATGCTGGTCAGGATAAAAATATATGTACAACTACTATAACGCTTGCCGGTAACACCCCAATCATTGGAACTGGTTTGTGGACTGTAATTTCCGGACCTGCTACAATCACGAACCCAACAAATCCAACTTCTGGAGTAACTGGTTTAGGAGTTGGTCTAAATACTTTCAGATGGACTATTAGTAACGGTTCATGTACTTCATCTACTGATGTTGTAATAACAAGAAGTTTGCCTCCAACTTCAGCTGAAGCAGGAACTGATCAGACTG
>CAZOOT010000152.1:3111-7386 GCA_964581455.1 uncultured Chitinophaga sp.
TTTGTACAACAACTGCAACACTTAACGGTAATACACCAACAATAGGAACAGGAACTTGGACAGTAATATCAGGAACAGCCACAGTCACTAACCCAACAAATCCAGCTTCCGGAGTAACTGCTTTAGGGGCAGGTGCTAATACTTTTAGATGGACCATTAGCAATGGCTCATGTACTTCATCTTTTGATGATGTTGTAATAACAAGAAGTTTGTCTCCAACTGCAGCTGAGGCGGGAACTGATCAGACTGTTTGTACAACAACTGCAACACTTAACGGTAATACACCAACAATAGGAACAGGAACCTGGACAGTAATATCAGGAACAGCCTCCGTCACTAATTCAACGAGTCCGACTTCCGGAGTTACCGGATTGGGATCGGGAGCTAATACTTTCAGATGGACAATTAACAATAGTCCCTGTACTGCTTCCTCAGACGAAGTGATAATTGACTATAATTCTTCACCAGCCTGTGTCACAGCTTTACCAAATATTATTGCATTAGAGGAATTTAAAATAATGCCCAACCCGAATAATGGAATTTTTACTGTGCTGATAAAACTAAATACAATAAAAAAAGTGAGATTCCGGATTTTCAATTTGATGTCTCAACTTGTTTATTTATCTGAAAGTTATCAGATATCCGGGCAACAATATAAGATAATTGATGGCAGTAAATTGGCTGCAGGTCTTTATTTGCTTGAAACAACTATTGGCACAGAAACATTCAATCAAAAAATTATTATAGCCAGATAGAATTATAGAAAATATTATAAATAATTATTCGTTTGGGTTACCGCTCATATTAATAATCATGAGTAAGCTAATATTCATAGGATTTGTGGTTTCTGTTTTGTTAGTAACAGGAAGTTGCAGGAAAAAAACAACTCCGGCACCTCCTGGCGCAGGAGAAGCAAATTTGACTGTAATTCTTAATCCGCCGGAGAACTCTACCCAAGCACCTTCTCCGCAAACAGATTTTCCACTTACAGTTACAATTACATCAACAATGCCTCCGCAGGGGGTTACTATTACTGTTACAGCAAAAAAAGATGATGGCTCCGGCGCCGCGGCTTTCTACACATCTCCCAGTACTGGTTCAAGTAATGCAATTAATAATTTTACTATTACCGGCACTCCCACAAATGTTATTTGCTTAACAACTGTAACTGTTACTTCAAAAACCAAACCTGCTAATACCTGGACAGGCACTTACCGGTACTCCAGAAAACCATAGAGTAATTTGAAATCAAACCATTACTTCATAGGTCATTAAAAATTTTATCAATTGTTTGTAAAAAAATCCAAACAAGAAAAAGTAATTTGCACGAAAATTATTTCTTAAATTTGGATATGGAAGCATTAAGAATTGAAATACTCAACCCGAAGGCTTTACAACTCATTAAGGGGATGCAGGAATTAAAACTCATTAAAGTAAGCGATGAACCTATTTCTACCCTGAAAGCATACCTAAAAAAAATGAGGCGTAACTCTGTTACAGCTCCAGGTTTAGAAGAAATCACCAAAATTGTTGAGGACGTAAGAGCAAAGCGTTATGCCAAAAAGTAAACCGCTTAAACTTATTATTGACACCAACCTTTGGATTAGTTTTGTAATTTCCAATAAACAAAGCTTGCTTGACCCTTTATTATTTGCTAAAGAAGCAAGGTTTCTATTTAGTCTGGAACTAATCGCTGAAATTCAGCAAACCATAACAAAACCAAAACTTAAAAAATACTTCAGCACAAATGCTCTCGACGAAATGCTTTCTGCATTTGAGCCATTTATAGATTTTATAGAAGTTGAAAGTATCGTTACAGTTTGCAGAGACGCTAAAGACAATTTCCTGCTTGCACTTGCAAAGGACGGTAAAGCAGACTATTTACTTACGGGTGACAAAGACTTACTTGAATTGAAAAAGTTTGGTAAGACAAGAATCAAAACAATCGGCGCTTTTATTGACGAAATTAAAAACTATCGCTAATAGCCAATTTTCTACTATACTGGCTAAAGAATATAATATATCCTCATAAAAAATGTTTTTTGAAAGCCGGCGACCTAAAGACAACAGTGATGAATGGAAGGCTAATTTTTATATTTTTTCAATCCAACACTTCATAGATCACCACCGGTGCAGATTTATTTTTTAAGTTTACCTCCCCTACCTTATTACAATTAAAAGATTCTTTTACCTTCTGGTAAGAATTCTCGCTAATGATGATTTGGCCGGGGTTGGCAACGGTCTGTAAGCGTTGTGCTGTATTTACCACATCACCAATCACGGTATAATCCAGTCTTTTCAGATTGGCCGAACCTATATTCCCGGAAATCATTTCACCGCTATTAATACCAATTGAAACATCTGGCTTGAAAAAAATATTGCCGGAAGTATTGGGTAGTTCTCCGATTTTTTTTCTAACCGCAAGACAGGCATCTATTGCCCTGTCCAAATGGAATTCATCTCTGAATACCGTCATGATGGCATCACCCATAAATTTGTCAATGTATCCGCCCTGATCAATGATCTCTTTTGCCATTACATCAAAATAGTTGTTTAACAGTTTTACCACCGTATCCGGTGTTTCATTTTCACTGATAGCTGTAAAGCTGCAGATATCAATAAAAGCAACTGTTGCTTCAATCGTTTCATTTGACATTATGGAAGACTCAAATTCACGGCTTCCCATAAAATTCAACACTGTTTCATCCACATACATTTTCAAGATATTATTTTCCTTGATGGCTTTCATGGTTGCCCGGATCTGTTGTACATGCTTAATCGTTTTCTCCATGGTCAGTTCAAGGTCTTCAAAATTCACCGGTTTTGTGATAAAGTCGAATGCGCCACGGTTCATGGCAGTGCGGATATTGTCCATATCTCCGTATGCGGATACAATTACTGATTTAAACAAACCATTATGTTCGCTCAGTTTTGTAAGTAAAGTCAATCCATCCATTTCCGGCATATTGATATCGCTGAGCACCACATCCACATCATCATGTTGTTCCAACTGCTCCAGTGCCAATTTTCCGTTTGCGGCAAACACAAATTCGTATTTGTGCTCCCGTATCTTCTGCCGGAATTTCTGCTTGATCAATACTTCCAGATCTGACTCATCGTCTACAACTAAGATTTTCGCCATTACTTGATAACTTTTAGTTTTTCTTTTAAAGAAACAAAATCGACAGGTTTGGTTAAAAAATCATCAGCACCCAGTTGCATGGCTGTATCATAATTCTCTTTATCACCATAAGCTGTAATCATCATTACAACCGGAGGAGGCTCTTTGTATTTTTGTTTGATATTTTTCAATAAGTCAAGTCCACTCATACCCGGCATATTGATGTCTGAGAGAATTAAAACTGCTTCATGTTTATGCTGACCCAGGTATATCAATGCCTCTTCTCCTGAAAAAGCAAAAACAAACTCAATTTCACCGTTTTTGATCTCTTTTCTGAATCGTTGTTCAAAAAGGATCTTTACATCCTGTTCGTCATCTACTACTAAAATTTTCATTTTTTCTGTTTTAATTTTTAGTATTCAATATAATCAAAAACTCCGCACCTTCCCCCTCTTTTGTTTCCACTTTCAATTCACCCCCATGGCCTTTGGTTATTATATCATAAGCCAGGCTTAATCCTAATCCGGTTCCCTTACCCGTTGGTTTTGTAGTAAAAAAGGGTTGAAAAATTTTATCCAGCACTTTCGGTGGGATACCATTACCATTATCCTTTACCCGAATCAGAATTTTTCCGTTTTCTTTTTTTGTAGTTACTGTCACTGTGGGCTCATAGCTGTCACCCTGAGCTTGTCGAAGGGTCCTTTTTTCCACAACAGCGTAAAAAGCATTGGTAATTAAATTAAGTACTACCCTTCCGATATCTTGTGTAATCACATTAATTTTTCCAATTGATTTATCAAAATCAGTTTTCATGGTAGCGTTAAAAGATTTGTCTTTAGCTCTCAGGCCATGATAAGCCAGCCTCAGGTATTCATCTGCCAGCGCATTTATGTCAGTTGGTTCTTTTACACTTGAACTGCTTCTTGAATGTTGGAGCATGCTTTTAACAATTGCATCTGCTCTCTTACCATGATGTGTAATTTTTACCTGGTTATCTTTAATGTCTTTTGCAATTACTTTTACTTCAGCCATATTACCCATATCAATTTCCTGGTGCATTTCGTCTATCAGTTCAGTATTTACTTCAGAAAAATTATTCACAAAATTCAGCGGATTCTGAATTTCATGCGCAATTCCTGCAGTGAGTTCTCCCA
>CAZOOT010000153.1:0-7178 GCA_964581455.1 uncultured Chitinophaga sp.
TGTCATTACTTTACCTGTCAATGAAGTTTTGTTGTAAAATTTATTGGCGGTCATTACAACCTCGTCCAATAATTTGATGGTAGAATCTGACTGGGCCAGGAGCTGACTGCTGATGAGGACAGCAGTCACTACAAAAAAATGTTTTTTCATTTTAAATGAAATTTTTGTTGTGACTGCTTCCGGTAATAAAAAGAGATAGAAATATAAACGTCTTTCGACTTTTACATCTCAGCCTTTCACCCGAAAGCATTTAATGTTGTTTCTGATATGGCAGGTCTTCTGGCTCACCCTTACCTAATTGCCTTCCCATCTTTTGACAGTGGCATGAAGAATTAGATTTCCTAATTCCCCCTTTAGGGGGCTAGGGGGTCTACAGCTACGGGGATAGCGTCAGCATTTGACTGACTTCCCTTTTAATCCCGGTTTTTATGGCGGGAACCAAATCGCTGCAAATGTAGGGAGAAAGGATTGTCAGTATTTAAACTAATTTCAGTTTTCTTTCTAAGGCAACTTTTTGGTGCTGAAATTCGTTATTAACCTGAATAAACTTTTGTAATATTATTAAGTCAGGATTAAGGACATTAAAAAAAATAGCAAATGAAGAAGATCAGCATAGCAATATTTATAGTTTCTATATTGATAGTGGCCTGTAGCAAAAAATCTGATTCAGTTCCTTCAACAGCAAACTGTACAACAGCAAAATCTTTTGTCAGTGATGTTAACCCGATAATACAAACAACCTGTGCATTAAATGCAGGTTGCCATGCGAACGGAAGCACAAATGGCCCCGGTCCTTTAACCAGCTATGCCCAGGTATTTAATGCAAGGGTAAATATTAAAACTGCTGTTTCTAATGGAACCATGCCACAAAACAGTTCGCTTTCCACCGATCAAAAAAATGCCATCATTTGCTGGATTGATAGCGGGGCACCAAACAATTAATCAGATTGATCATTTATTCTTGGAGTTATCAGCATTGATTTCAGAAAAATAAAAAACTATTTGAAGCCAAAATGTAAAATGATACCGCCAGAAAAATTAAAACCGGCTGCTGCATTATAATATCTGCCACCAAATCCATTGATATCATTTCCCAGGCTGTATTGCACATCAAAAATATTATCTGCCGCCATAAATAATTCCATCAGGACTTTCGGGTGCAAATCCTTTTTCCATCCTATCCTGCTTCCAGGTAAATTGAAAGATGAGGCATACTCTGTATTTGCATCATTAAGCGGAATCGGATCACTGTAATAATAATTTATATTGGCATAGATGCCATTCTTAAGAGCCAGATCTATTCCGGCAGCAACAATATGTGGCGCTACACTCGGTAATTTATTTCCGGAAAAATCATTGGTGAGTTGTTTGAATTCTTTGTAAGAGAAATTATGCCAGGTATGGCTTAGCCAGAATTTTAAATTTGTTAAAGTGTTTTTTTGATTATTGATTGCCTGCCATGAAAAAGACGATTCAATACCTTTCTGTTTGGTAGAACCTGCATTGTCAAAAAAATCTGCACCGCTCTGATCCCGTCTTTGAACAATGGTATTATTGAGGCCAAAGTGGAAGGCATTGATATCGTAATAAACTTTTCCCTTTACCAGGCTGCCTCTGATTCCTGCTTCATAGTTTATCCCATATTCTGCATCCAGGTCCGTACTGATTCTGCCTGATGAAGGCAGGATCTCTGCTGTAGTAGGAGGAGAAAAACCTCTCGAAATACTGGAATAAACGGATAAAGAATTATTCAGTTGTTTTAATACTGCAATACGGGGAGCCAACTCATTATTGTATTTTCTTTTTTGTTCTATTACTGGTAAAGTTGAAAGTCTTAAGATGGATAAATTCTGTGAATTGATACTTAAGCCGGCTGTTATGAACCAATTGGAAGGAAGGTCAATAGTAGATTGAACAAATGCGGTAAATACCTTATTGTTGATCTCATCATCTGTTTGTAAAAGATCCGGATTCCCGTTTTTGTTATTGTAAATTCTTACTGAAGAGATTCCCTGCTGAAATTCTATACCGGTTACAACATTGATTTTAGCCTGAGTTCCAATTTTTCCTGAATACTGTAAAAAAGATCTGCCTCCCGTATGTGGTTCACTGGTTCGGCCATAATTACGAATAGTAGGGTTTAATAAGCGGGTAGCAGCACCATAGAATGAAGTTGTGGATTGCCAATGATCATTAAACTTTTGATTAAAGCTGATACCTGCCAAAAAATATTTCTGGTTAATAGCGGCTTTGTTTTCCGCAGAACCCGGCGTTTGACCTGCTCTTGGCCTTGCTGCTCTTGGATTAGCTGCATATTCTGCTTTTGTAAGTGCTCCGGGAGTTTGATAAAACAGATCGCCCCAGAGAAAATGTGTAGTGATCTTTCCTTTTTCTGAAATACGGGTATTCAGGTCCCAGGTAAATGTTTTCCGATCCAGTTTTGTATGATCCCTGTAACCATTTGAAGAAAGTTGCAGGTAATTAAAAGTATTTTGAAAAGTTTCTGTTCCCAATCTCAGATTTGTATTCAGGTTACTAAGTCCGTAGCTACCGGCGCTGTAATTAAATGTAAGACCGGATTGCCAGTCGTTTTGATCTGTTTTTAGTAATAGCACACCGCCAGTGCCGGCTCCATACAAACTGCTGCCGGGCCCTTTTATTATTTCCAGCGACTGGATATTATAAAATCCAAGTTGATTCAGGTAGGTATTGCCTCCGGGATCAGTGTAGGGTATATCATTATAGTAGGTTTTTACATTCCTTACACCAAAAGGTGAACGTAATGAACTTCCCCTGATATTCACCCGGTAACTTCCCGGTGAACGTTCTTCCATTTTTACTCCGGGATTACTGTTTATTGCCGGAAGAAGACTTGTGTTCAGGTGACGGTTCAATTGATTTTTATTAATTGAAATAATAGCGGCAGGTACCTGCATTAATTTTCTGTTTTGCTCAAAGGCACGAACTGTAACTTCCTGCAGCGTCTGCAAAGTATCAGTTTGTTGTTGGGCAATTACTAAAACAGAAAATGGGGCCAGGGATAGCGTTAATAGAATTTGTTTCATAATCAGGTTGACAAAGTTAAACCCAATATTCTTTATCTTCCCTGCATGAAGTCAAACAAACTGAATCTTTTTTCCCTAACCATGATTGTTGTAGGTCTTGTGATAGGGATGGGAATTTTCCGTACCTCTAAAGATGCTGCAAATGCAGCTTTAACCCCCGAACTTTTCTTTGCTGCCTGGATCGTTGGCGGCTTTGTTGCTTTTTGTGGGGCTCTTACTTATGCGGAGATTGGTAGCCGTTATCCGGTAACCGGAGGTTATTATAAAGTTTTTTCCTATGCTTATCATCCATCCGTTGCATTTGCTATCAACTGCAGCATCCTGATTTCTAATGCTGCTTCTTTATCCGGAGTTGCGCTGATCGGCAGTGAATATATCGCACCGCTTATTTTTGAAAATGGAGCAACAGATTTTGTTAAAGCATTGATCGCAATGGGAGCCATCGTCCTTTTTTATGGCGTTAACCTGATGGGATTGCGGATGAGTTCCAAAACACAGAATTTTTTAATGATCATTAAAATCGGCATGTTGCTGGTGCTGATTGCGTCTTTATTCTTTCCCGGAATTTATAACAATGCTCCACAGGCTACAGTTGACCTGAGTACAGTAGATACCGGCGCCATTCTTTTATCTTTTGGTATTGCACTTAAAGCCACTTCTTTTACCTATGGCGGTTATCAGCAAACCATAAATTTTGGTGAGGATATTGAAAATCCAAAGAAGAATATTCCAAGGGGAATTTTTATTGGCATCCTGATCATTGTTTCACTTTACCTGCTTACCAGCTATGCCTATTTCAGGGTCATCGGGTTTAATGAATTAAAAGAAACAACCGGCATTGCAGCCATTATGGCTGAGAAAATGTTTGGTACTACCGGTAAAATTGCCGCATCGGGTTTGTTGTTTGTGGCGGTATTGGCTTATGTAAATGTACTGTTGCTGAGCAATCCCAGGGTAATGTATGCCATGAGTGAGGACGGTATCCTCCCTGCTTCTTTTATGAAAAAAGATAAAGATAAAGGTGTGCTGACGGTGAGCCTGACTGTTTTTGCAGCAGCCTGCATCATCGTTTTGTTTTTTGCAGATACTTTTGATAAAATTCTCAGCTTTACCATCTTTCTTGATTCCATCGGTATGGCCACTTCAGCTGCTACTATTTTTGTATTAAGAAAAAGAACCAGGCACCTGGATGGAACAGGGATCTTTTCAATGAAACTTTATCCGTTGTTACCGATCATCTTTATCCTGACTTATTTATTTGTGGGAACAGTGATAGCCATACAAAATCCGAATTATGCCATTATCGGGCTGTCTGTTTTTGTGTTGTTCTATCTATTATTCTTTGCTGTGCAACGATTAAAGAAAAATAAAACTTAAACTATGGCTTCTTTAAAAAAAGAGGAACTCAGTTTTATTATTAACGAATTGGCAGAAGACCGTGAACACTACTTCAATGCCATTGCACCTCCCATTTCCCAGACCAGCAATTTTGCTTTTAAAAAAGTTGATGATCTGAGCAGGGCATTTGAAGATGAGATGGGAACTTATTTATACAGCCGCGGATTGAACCCCACAGTTGAAATTTTAAGAAAAAAATTAGCAGCACTGGACGGCGCAGAAGATTGTCTTGTTTTTAATAATGGTGCAGCAGCAATTTTTGCGGGCATTTTTGCCAATATAAAATCCGGTGATCATATCGTATCTGTGAAAGCTCCCTATACCTGGGTACAAAGAATGTTTGATGTGATCCTTCCAAGATTTGGAATAAGCACAACCTATATTGACGGCACAAAAATTGAAAACTGGGAATCGGCTGTTCTGCCCAATACATCTTTGTTTTACCTGGAAAGTCCGAACAGTTGGGATTTTGCCTTGCAGGATATAGCAGCGGTTTCAAAACTGGCAAGATCAAAAAACATCGTCACCCTTATTGATAACAGCTATTGTACTCCCATTTATCAAAATGTAATTGAGCTGGGAGTTGATCTGGCGATGCAGACTGCCACCAAATATATAGGGGGGCATAGTGATACTTTGGGTGGTGTATTAAGCGGGTCAAAAACCATGATCCGTAAAATATTTGAAAGTGAATACCTGAATATCGGTAGCGGCATACAACCTTTCAATGCATGGTTGCTGATCCGCGGATTGAGAACATTACCTGCACGACTTAACCGAATCACTCAATCAACCAATCAACTGGTCAACTATCTCAAACAACATCCAAAAGTTGAATCTGTGATCTTTCCATTTGACGAATCATTCCCACAATATCAGCTGGCCAAAAAGCAAATGACCGGTGCCTGTGGTTTAATGACCATGGTACTGAAAACGAAACAAAGAGAAAGCATCGTAAAGTTTTGCGAGAGCCTTCGTCATATATTAATGGCAGTAAGCTGGGGTGGGCATGAAAGCCTGGTGATACCCAAATGCGCCGGTTTTAAGGCAGAAGATTTTGATCATGAAATCACCGAACATCGATATGTAAGGTTATATGTTGGGCTTGAAGAACCTGATTATCTGATAAATGACCTTTCAGAAGCATTGGAAAACCTGAGGTAATTTCATCTTCCCGCTTGTCAAAAATCAGCCTTCTGAGAAATCAATTCATCTATTTTTGTAGCATGCTTAAAAGAATCATTTATTTTCTTTCATCATTGATCATTACTGTGCCAGTTTTAGCCCAGGATAAATGGGACTTACGCCGTTGTGTGGAATATGCCATAAACAACAATATTTCAGTTAAACAATCGGATTTACAAACCCGGTTTTCTGAAATAACTTATAAACAAAGTAAGTCGGCTCAATACCCAACATTAAATTTTAATGGCAGTACCGGATTAAGGTTAGGTCGTTCTGAAAACCCTACAACAGGTGTGCTGGAAGACAATAATTTTTTCAATGCCAATTTTAATCTTCAGAGTGGGGTGACTATTTTTAATTGGTTTACTCAAAAAAATACGATTGAAGCAAACAGGTTGACCAATGAAGCTGATCAGGCACAGGTAAAAAAAGTGCAGGACGATATTGCCTTAAATGTAGCAGTTGCTTATTTACAAATTTTATTGGCAAGAGAGCAGGCAAAACTTGCATCGGTGCAGGTAGAAACTACTTTAGAACAATTGAGTAATACAAGGAAAAGAGTGGATGTTGGTGTGTTGCCTGAATTGAATGCAGCAGAATTAGAAGCACAACTGAGCCGGGATAGTTCAAGTCTTATCACTGCTGAAACTTCCGTTCAGCAATTCATATTACAACTGAAGGCTGTTTTAAACCTGGATGCCGGTTTTCCTTTTGATGTTGAATCTCCGGCAGTAGACCGAATACCAATTGAAAATCTTGCTGAGCTTTTACCAGAATCAGTATATGCTTTGGCTTTGGCAAACTTACCACAGCAAAAAGTAATTGATCTTCGTTTGCAATCTGCCATGAAATCTGTAGATGCAGCAAAAGGACAATTCTATCCACGCATTTCTGCATTCGGAAGTATGGGCAGTAACTACGTAAGTATTAAGTTGCCGGAATTTACTGCAGGCACAGCAAGACCTACAGGAGCTTTTGTAAATGTGGGTGGTACCAGTTATAATGTTTTTGCTCCTGGCTTTGTAAAAGTGGGAGAAAGCGCAATTCCTTTCGGAAAACAAATGAACAGTAATTTCAGCCAGAATATAGGAATTGGTTTATCGGTTCCGATCTTCAATGGTGCTGCCACACGGAACAATTGGGAAAGATCAAAACTTATGGTAACGCAATGGGAGTTGACCAAAGAACAGGATAACCAGACCTTGAAGCAAAATATCTACAGGGCATATAACGATGCAACTGCAGCCATCCAAAAATATCATGCGGATCTGAAAGCAGTGGAAACATCAAGAAGATCTTTTGAGTTTGCTCAAAAAAGATATGATCTGAACCTGTTGTCAACTTTTGAGTTGGTCAATAGCCAGAACAATTTGCTGCGGGCAAGGATACAGGCATTATATTCTCAGTATGATTATGTTTTTAAAATGAAGTTGCTGGAGTTTTATAAAGGGCAGGGGTTGAGGTTGTGAGTTATGAGTGATGAGTTATGAGTGATGAGTGATGAGTGATGAGTGATGAGTGATGAGTGAT
>CAZOOT010000154.1:0-7175 GCA_964581455.1 uncultured Chitinophaga sp.
CACTAAAAGCATATTATATCAAAAAATAAAGATCAGCCAACTACTAATTTAGATTTCACTTTTTTCATTTTAAGAACAATGGCTTCTTTGGGTGGATTAAAAATGATGAAAAGAAATGCAGTGTAAAATGGCATACAGGGGATTTTATAACGGGATAAGGATCCAAAATTACTGGTAGAGATTCCAACGGCAAATGCAAAAACAAGTGTAAAAATCAGGCAGAACTGAAGGGTTTCATCTGCCAGAATTCTATATAAAACCTTCAAAGGATTATTCCTGAAAAGAACCGCCAGGGTAAAAATTAAAAAAAACAATGCTTCCAAAGCAGAAATCATAACAATAGGTTTCCTTGCCTCCCAGGGATATGGCCTGAATAAAGTAACATTGATCCCTGCCGGCGCTTTTTCTATCATACCCAAAAGAGTGGGATCCATATCTCCCAAATCATAACCGGACCCATCCTGTTCCATTGAAACCCTTAACAGATAACTGCGGGTTGAATAGGAGGTTGAGGCAACAGTTTCTAAATTATAACCCCCAAACAATTCATTCTGCACCCTGCCTCCAATAAATACTAATCCTACTATAGCAGTTATATATAAAAAATATCTCGCTACAACAATAAGTCTTTTGTTCTTTATTTTATATGATAATAAGCCAACCCCCCAAAGTAATGCCGCCGGCAAAAAAGCCATTACGATATAGGATTTAATTATAAATATTACATTAAGAAAAAACAAATCACCTATAGAGTTTAAAAGCAATTTTTTGTTTTCATAAAAAATCAGGTAAAAAAAATGTACAACCCAACCTATACATGAAATCGTAATGGTATCCTTCATAAATCCAGAACCCCAAAAGACCACACTCGGAATAAAAAGAAAAGACAGGGCCATCTGGTTTATTAATTTAGGATATAATTTAGTGAATACAACAAACATTTTCCAAATACCAATAAAAGAGATAGCTGCTAATAATAATGTTGTAGGCAGATAAGTTGTAAAAGTAAAAACCCCAATGATTGCACCTATAATCGAAATAAGGTATTCAGGCGAATCTATCCCGTACCAATAAAATTTCGTTGTGTAATTATAAATATCAACATCATATCTGTCGGCCGTACCTGATATAAGTTTTACCCAGGAAGTAAACGAATCCTGTAAAGAAGAGTTAATAATTTCTGTTTGATACCAATATGCTAATGTATCACCACCTTTATAATAGTATGAGTAAATAAGGCTTACAAACAATCCGCCAAAAAGTTTTAAGCCAAATGCCCACATAAAATATTTACGAAGCGGGTGTTTATTTTTATAATATTTATTTCTGAAATGAAGGGCAAGGACAAGAACAACGAACAGGTAAAACGGAAGTAAAATATAATCGGTTATAGTAATATATTGCATAAAATATCTACACTAAAATATGTGCGGAATTGCAGGCATCGTTTCGTTTACTGAAATTGGAAATCAACAGGTACCAAAAATACAACAATCCATCCGAACCCTTATATCCCGCGGACCGGATGATGAAGGAATTTATTGTAAGGAAAACATGGGCTTGGGTCAAAGACGTCTGTCTATTATTGATACCAGCAAAAAGGCTAACCAGCCTATGTGGGATCAGAGTAACCGGTTTGTGATTGTATACAACGGAGAAATTTTTAATTACCGTGAACTACGCAGCCTGCATTTTTCAAACGATGAACAGAGAGCATTTCGGACCAATTCTGATACTGAAGTCTTATTGGAATTATTTGTGAAAAAAGGAAAGGACTGCCTTGAATTATTGGAAGGATTTTTTGCATTTGCCGTTTATGATACACAGGAAAAAGAATTATTTATCGCCAGGGATAGATTTGGGAAAAAACCCTTAATTTTTTTTAAAGACGATAATGTTTTTGTATTTGCCTCTGAACTGAAAGCTCTTTTTGCTTTTGATATCCCCAAAGAATTGAATTTCGAAGCACTCAAACTTTATCTTCAATTTGCTTACATACCTCAGCCGCTTAGTATTCTGCAGCATATTAAGAAAATTAATCCGGGGCATTACCTGGTTCTTAAAAATGGGATAGTAGAAGAAAACGAGTGGTATAGATTACCAATATCCAGGGACTACTCTTCCTCAATGCCATATGAAGCGGCTCAAAAAAAACTGGAGAGCCTTCTTGATGATGCGGTTGAAAGAAGACTTATCAGTGATGTGCCTTTAGGAGCTTTCTTAAGCGGGGGAATAGATTCTTCCGTGATTGTCGGGCTTGCCAGCCGGCATAAAAAGCATCTGAATACTTTTTCAATTGGATTTAAAGGCGAAGATTTTTTTGACGAAACTCATTACGCCAGGCTAATCTCCGATAAATTTAAAACAAACCATTCTTCATTTTCATTGGGTATAGATGACTACCTGAGTCATATTTATGATGTGCTAGATTACCTGGATGAGCCATTTGCTGATACATCGGCATTGCCGCAATATATTTTATGTATGGAAACCCGTAAATATGCTACAGTAGCAATTTCCGGAGATGGAGGTGACGAAATATTTGCCGGTTATAATAAGCATTATGCAGAATGGCAGGCAAGAAGAAATTCAATATTGAGTACAGTTTTGAAAATGGGTTCACCATTATGGAAAGTATTGCCCAAAGGAAGAAATACCATGTTTTCCAATAAGATCAGGCAAATAAATCGTTTTTCAGAAGCAGCGCATCTGAATGCTAAGGAACGCTACTGGTACTGGGCTTCCACCTTTTCTGAGAAGGATGTTAATGTTCTGTTACAGGAAAAGACATTGAATAAGGTTGATGAATCAATCATTCAAAATATCAGGACAGGATATTTGAAAGAAATTGATGACGACGATTTTAATTCTGTTTTAAAAACAGATTTTGACCTGGTACTTGCCGGCGATATGCTGGTAAAAGTAGATTTGATGAGTATGGCAAACAGCGTAGAAGTGCGATGTCCTTTTTTAGATCACCATGTTGTTGAATTTGTTTTCAGTTTACCAGCAGATTATAAAATAATAGGTAAGGAAAGAAAAAAAATTCTGAAAGAAACATTCAAAAAAATACTGCCGGATGAAATTTATAAAAGAGGCAAAAAAGGTTTTGAAATACCAATGCTTTCCTGGTTTCGAAATGAATTACATGGATTCATTTTTGACGAATTGTTGGATGAAAAATTTATTAAGGAACAGGGCATATTTAATTATGATTTCATAGCAGGAATGAAAAAGCAACTTATTTCATCGAAATCAGAAAATATTGTGGAGCAACTTTGGGTATTAATTGTTTTTCAATATTGGTATAAAAAATACTTTTTGTAAGAAATATGCATAAAGGAATTTTTACAATATCACTGGACTTTGAGCTATACTGGGGGGTAAGGGATCACAGAACTTTATCATCCTATGGGCATAATATTTCTAATGTACACAAAATTGTTCCCAGGTTACTTGAACTTTTTGAAAAATATGGAGTGCATAGCACATGGGCTACAGTGGGATTACTTTTTTTTAACAATAAAAAAGAGGTTTTAAATGGATTACCTGAAACATTTCCGGACTATTTAAAATCTGAATACGATCCTTACAGCTATATTAAAGAAAATGATCTGGAACCCGTGTTTCATTTTGCTCCACAATTAATTGAAAAAATAAGAAACAGCAAAGGACAGGAGATAGGAACGCATACATTTTCTCATTTCTATGCACTTGAGAGAAATACAACTGAGGAACAATTCAGAGCAGATCTTATTGCTGCTATCAGTAAAGCAAAAGAAAGTAATATTGAAATTCTAAGCATAGTTTTTCCACGCAATCAATATTCAGACGGTCATTTACAAGTATGTAAAGAAGCAGGAATAAAAGTATACAGAGGAAACGAAGCGTCAGGAATTTACCGACCTGTTTCCAGGGATCAGGAAAGCATTTTCAAACGGGCAATCAGGTTGGCAGATTCCTATATTAATATTACCGGGCACCATTGTCATTCTTTACGCACAGATTCAGATTTATTAAACATTCCGGCAAGCCGGTTTCTCAGACCATATTCAAAGAAATTAAAATTTCTGGATGGCTTAAAGTTCAGACGAATAAAAAAGAGTATGGAGTATGCTGCAGCAAATGGATTAATCTATCATCTATGGTGGCATCCGCATAATTTTGGAAATCACACAGAAGAGAACTTTAAGTTTTTGGAAAAAGTATTAAAGGTATATTCAACTTTATATCAGGAACAGAAAATGGAATCCTTTAACCTTTATGAAATATTTACCCGAATAACAAAGACTGAGCATGAAAGCTAAGATTATATTAATTGCAAGGAATTGTGATTCCACTTTTATTGTCTACAATTATTTAAAACAATATTTCGACTTTGAAGCAATTATTATTGAAAATGCTCCTTCTAAATGGAAGCATTTGAAAAACCGGATTAAACGACTTGGTTTTTGGCATGCTATAGGGCAGGCTGCTTTTATGCTAAGCATAAATCCTTTACTTAAGTTGGTTTCCAAGAAAAGAAAAAGTGAAATTATCAAAAAATATCAACTCGATTTACAACCTATACCTGCAACAGTATATAAAGAAGTAGTTAGCATCAACAATGAGGAAAGCCGGGATTTATTAAAAAAAATTAATCCTGATCTGATCATTGTAAATGGGACAAGAATTATTTACAAAAAAACACTGGAATGTGTTTCGTCTGCATTTATAAATATTCATGTTGGCATTACTCCTTTATTCAGGGGAGTACATGGTGGATATTGGGCAATGGCTACAGGGAGAAAAGAATTGTTTGGTGTAACGATCCATTACGTTGATCCCGGAATTGATACCGGGGGAATTATTGAACAGGTTTTTTTAACACCGGAAAAAAACGATAATTTTTATACATATCCCTTTTTGGAATATGCAGAAACTCTCCCAGTGCTAAAAAAAGTTATTGAGTCATTTCAATCAGGAAAAAATCCGGACATTAAATTACCAGTAACCAATGAATCTGCATTATGGTACCATCCTACATTTTTTCAATATTTAAGAAATATTAGAAGAACGCTTACAATTATATTCGTAATAATAATGCCGCTAATGAAGGCAGGTTTATTTTATATTTAATTATGCCAAGAGTTTTAAGAATACTAAACCGTCTGGTAATTGGCGGCCCCTCGAAGAATGCTGTATATCTCACGAAATATATGCAACCTGATTTTGAGACTTTGCTGGTCATTGGCGGAAAGGAAAATCATGAACAGGATGATGAATCTCTTGCATCATCACACCAAGTAGAACCTGTTTGTATTTCGGAAATGAAAAGATCTCTTTCTGTAATAAGTGATTGGTCTGCATTCAGCAGCCTGAAAAAAATAATAAAGGACTTTAAGCCGGATATTGTGCATACACATGCTGCAAAATCAGGAGCATTGGGGAGATTAGCTGCCAGGCAATGTAAAGTGCCAGTGATCATTCATACTTTTCATGGACATGTTCTTCATTCTTATTTTAATTCAATCAAATCAAATTTATTTATAAGAACAGAACGATATCTTGCAGGATTAAGTGATGCAATTATTGCGATCAGTGAAGTACAAAAAAAAGAACTTGCAGAGAAATTTAACATTGCTCCTCCGGAAAAATTCAGGGTGATACCGCTTGGTCTTGATTTGGAAAATTTTATTTCCGACCAGGAGCCGAAAAGAAAAAAATTCAGAACAGAATTTGGTCTGGATGAAAATGAAATCGCAATCGGAATAATTGGAAGGCTGGTTCCAATAAAAAATCATAGGTTGTTTATCAAAAGTATTAGTGCCTTGTTAAATTCTGGCAATCAGCATTTCAAGGCTTTTATAATTGGCGATGGAGAGACAAAAGAGCAGTTGGAGCAAGTCGCTTCATCTATGGGCATTAATTTTACAAAACATACCGATAGTAAACACCCCCATCCTTTGGTCTTCACTTCATGGCGGACTGATATTGATATTATGCTGGCGGGTTTGGATATTGTAGCGCTTACTTCTCAAAATGAAGGCACACCTGTAAGCCTGATTGAAGCACAGGCAGCAGGTAAACCAATCGTGTCAACAAGGGTTGGCGGAATTACAGATGTGGTACTGGAGAACAAAACTGCTTTACTTTCTGATATAAATGACGAAGATAAATTTATTGAAAATTTAATTAAATTGGTTACAAGTCAGGAGCTCAGGAGTTCTTTTCAGAATGCGGGAAAAGATCATGTATTGTTAAAATTTGGATACAAAAGACTGGTGGATGACATGAGCAGATTATATTTTGAGTTGTTAGAAAAAAAATCCTCCTCCAAAAAGTAAAACATGTTTAGCTTTTGGAAAAAAAATAGTGAAACCTGTTTTGATTTTAGTCAGCTGGGCGCAGATATGCACTCACATCTGATTCCCGGAATCGATGATGGTGCTCCCGACATGGAAACCTCACTGCAATTAATCAGGGGGTTAAAAGAACTTGGTTATAAAAAACTAATAACTACACCACATATTATGTGGGATATGTATAAAAACACAAGGGAAGATATTTTAAAAAGACTTGTGGAATTACAAAAGAAAATCACGGAGGAAAAAATTGATATCATAATTGAAGCAGGAGCTGAATATTTTATGGATGATTATTTTAAAAATCTCGTGGAATCAAAAGAGCAGCTGCTTACCATTAAAGACAACTTAGTTCTTGTAGAGTTTTCACTGGCAAGTGAACCAATTGATTTGAAGGAAATTTTATTTGAAATGCAGTTGCAGGGTTATCAGCCGGTAATTGCTCACCCGGAAAGATATAGTTATAATGAGAGGAATCATGAGTTTTTTGCAGATATGAAAAGTTCGGGTTACTGGTTTCAATTGAATATTCTTTCTCTTGCCGGAGCATATGGCAAATCAGCACAAGTACTGGCAAGAAGTTTTATAAAAAATAATTTTTATGAACTGGTTGGCACCGATTTACACAACCCCCTTCAGTTGAGAATGTTAAAAGACTCAGGATTTGGATCAGAATTAAACCGATTATTGGAATCCGGAAAAATTATCAATTTAGATTTGTAATAAATTTTTCATTCAAAAAAACATTATAATATTATATTCTGCAAAATTATATTATGCTAAAGCAAGAACAAATTGTTGAATTATTAATTGTCTTATTTGGGAGTTTAG
>CAZOOT010000155.1:0-6809 GCA_964581455.1 uncultured Chitinophaga sp.
TCTGATCATCAGCATGGCGGGAATTGGTTTTGCATGGGCAAGTATATTAGCGATGCCTTATTCCATGCTTACACAATCATTGCCCGCTCATAAAATGGGAGTGTATATGGGTATCTTCAATTTCTTTATTGTGATTCCGCAAATTCTTGCAGCTACATTATTGGGAATTTTTACAAAACACTTATTCGGCAGCCAGGCTATTTATGCCATTGTTCTGGGAGGTTGTTCCATGATTATCGCTGCATTATTTACTTTAAGAATAAAAGACAAATAATATGAAAAAAAATATTTGTTCAGTTTTTCTTGCATTCTTGATAAGCTGCACTATTTTCTCACAGGAACTTTATCCAACACATTGGTGGGTTGGGATGAAAAATCAAAAACTTCAATTGATGATTCGCCGGGACAGGGTAGCCAATGAAAAACTATCCATGACTCCCTATCCGGGTGTAAGATTAACCAGCCAGACAAAAACAGAAAACAGTAATTATCTTTTTGTTGATTTAATTATCAGTTCGCTTGCAAAGCCGGGAAAAATAAAATTCAGATTAAACAATCTGCAAGGCCAGGAAGGAAACACCTCTGTCAATTTTGAATTTGAATTAAAGACAAGAAATAAGGAAAATGGCAAAACAAGAGTACAGGGAGTTAATTCAAAAGACCTTGTTTATCTTTTAATGCCTGATCGTTTTAGTAATGCAGATCCATCCAATGATGCTTTCAGCGATTTAAGGGATCCTGAAGCTGATCGCAAAAATATTTTTGCAAGGCATGGGGGAGACCTGAAAGGAATAGAAAATCATTTTGATTATTTAAAAGAACTGGGAGTAACTACTATCTGGTGTACCCCTGTTGTTGAAAATGATATGCCCAAAATGAAAGAAGGTGAATTTAGTCTAGCCGGTTTCCATGGTTATTGGTTTACCGATCACTATAAAATTGATAAACGCTATGGCGGAAATGATGCATACAAATCAATGATCAATGCTGCGCATAAAGAGGGATTAAAAGTCCTCCATGATGCCGTATATAACCATATCGGACTTTATCATTGGTTAAATCTTGACCCGCCTTCAAAAGACTGGATCAACCAATGGCCGGAATTTACACCTCCCAATCACCGGGATGCGGCTGTATTTGACCCAAACAGATCTGTAGCTGACAATACAAATATGCTCAATGGATGGTTTGTTCGTCATTTACCGGATCTCAATCTTGCCAATCCATTTGTTGCAAATTATCTCATCCAAAATGCGATCTGGCTAACAGAAGAATTTGGTATTGATGGTTTCCGGATTGATACTTACAAGTATTGTGATGAAAAGTTTTTGAATAATATGAATACAGCTTTGCTTAATGAATTCCCGACTGTAACCACATTTGTAGAAGCCTGGGGTAACGATGTAGTGGCAAACGCCTATTTTGTCAGGAATAATTTAAACATTCCTTTTAAGCATAATGCTATGGGTGCACTTGATTTTCCTGTAAGTTTTGCAATAAAAAACAGCCTCACACAGGCACCGGACTGGACAGAGGGTGTAAACAAATTATACCTGACCTTGGCAGAAGATTTTTTATATAAAGACCCTTTGAAGAATTGTGTCTTTTTGGGCAACCATGATAAGGATAGATTTTTTTCTATTGTAAACGAGGATCTTTCAAAATATAAAATGGGAATGAATTTGATGATGACAATTCGTGGGATCCCGCAATTATATTATGGTGATGAAATCTTAATGAAGAATTTCAAGAATCCGACTGACCAGGATGTGAGGCTTGATTTTCCGGGTGGTTGGCCTAATGACCCTGTAAATAAATTTAAAGCCGAAGGCAGAACTGATAGAGAAAATGAAGCATTCTATTTCCTAAGTAAGTTGGCTCATTTCAGAAAATCATCTTCTGCGCTTACCACTGGTAAAACCATGCAGTTTATCCCAACCAGGGGAGTTTATACATATTTCCGATATGATGCCAAACAAACGATCCTGGTAATAAATAATACCGGCGATAAAGCTTTTAAACCTGATTGGAATGTTTATAAAGAAAGAACTGCAGGGTTTACTAAAATAAAAGATATACAAACCGGGGAAACCAGGTCATTTGAAGGATTTGAAATAAATGCCGGCGAAAGTTTTGTATTTGAATTAGTGAAATAATCCGGTTATAAAAAAATATTCCAGATAGATTGCTGGCCCCAGGAGCCCCAGTCCCTGGAAACTTTTTCTACATTTTGCCGAAGTTCAGTTGCTTTTTTCTTTTTCCCTTTTTGTGGTGCTGCAATTGCAGAAGTATTTACTCCATTGATCTGAAGTTTGGTAGCTATCCAGCTTGTATACATTCGTGGTATGGTGATACCCAGGATCATTCCGGGAAGACCATGAATTCCCATTGGCCCGCCACTGATCGTCATCTCATCCGTATAAAAAGCAAATACATAAACACTGTCAAAAATTATTCCCACAGCTTTTCGGCATACGAAACCTGCAATTTCTCTTGTTTCATTGGGCACCAGCTTCCAGTCTATATTCATTAAGGAATCTGTGAGCAGGTAAGTATCATCAAAAACAAATTTCTGATTTATGAATACGCCGGCATTGTAATCACTGTACCAAACATTGTCGTTCTCATTTCTATTGTTACTCCAGGTAAGTTTTGATTTTTCATCCTGCCGGTTAAATTTATATATTGCTTTATTATCCTCAAATGTGAATTGATAATACTTTGTAGAAAACTGGGGATATTTATCCTTGAACATTTGTCCGAAAATACCATCGCCAAATATTTTGTGATTGTTTGTTCTCACTTCAAATTCAATCATTCCATTACTGATGAATTGCTGTGCACTTGCATTCATGCAGCAAACAAAAACAGACAGATAAATTATTTTTTTCATGACCTGTTGTATAAATTTTAAAAACCAGTAGTTGGTTTGCCATTTTTGGAAATATTCCAGGTAAATGTCAATAACCAAAATCTTCTGAGTGTGTTATGAAATGTTTCTGTAAAACTATAACTGTTGAAATTTCTTTGGTAGCCCCGGTTCTGATTTAGTATATCATACACGCCAAACTTTATTTCAAATTCTTCTTTATGAAGTCGCTTTAATAAGGAAGCGTTCCATGTGGTAAAATTGTTGTTTTGTGAAAAACGCGGATCCTTTTGTCTTAGCTGGAAATTGGCATCTGTGCTGATGACAAATTTCATAGGCAAATTAACCCTGGCCTGTGACCATCCGTTAATAGCCCAGTAATCTGCATTGGCAGCTTTATTTACAGATGCGGTTGACCGGTTCCAGGTAAAGTTAGGACTGAAATAAAAATCAATTTTGTTCGGAATATTCTCACTTACATTTAACCGGACGCCATATGTTTTGGTTTTTGTAAAATTCTTTATCCCGTTTATAAAATCTACATTTCTGTTTAAGTTAATTGTTGGCCCGGCACCCAATCTTAATTTGGTGCCTTTTAATTTAAATCCATAATCACTGTACAAATTAATGTTATATGCGCCATTGGCATTCACAGTTTGGAAAACTCTTCTTCCAAGGTTATCAACAGAATTTGATTGTACAAATGCATTCTGAACAAAACTGAAGTTCAGATTTGAGTAAATATTTTTTTCTTTCAGCACACTGTAGGAATTAAACCCGGTACTGAATGAATGCCTGAAGGATTGTTTCAGATCCTGGTTACCGATATATATATTTAACGGATCAGTATTAACCCGGATAGGTTGTAATTGTTCAAGCGTAGGGGCCGTAGAGTTACCATTATAGCTCACCCTTATATTCTGACTCGGCTTTATTTTATAATTGTAAAATGCCCGGGGAAAGAAGTTTACAAAATTATACCGTGTGTCTGTGTTTTCTGTGTTGTTCTTTTGCACAAAATTGTTGAAACCGGCTGAAGCACCTATTGTCAGATTGAATTTCTTTTTATTCCACTTCAAACTCAGCCCTGGTGTATTGACCAGCCTGTTAAAAGTAAAAGAGTTACTTAATGTATCTACTACTGATTCATATTTTCCGTTTCCTGCTTTAATATTGGTAATCCGGTTGTTTTCATTATTGTTATAGCTTAAAGAGTAATTCAACTCCAGGAACAGATCCTTCATCAAAGGCTCTGTGTATACTACTCTTGTAGTTATACCTGTGCCTTCACTGTTTCTTATATTTTGCTGGTCAGTAGTGTCTCTTTGAAAAATATTGCCGTTCTGATAATAATTGTTTAATGAAAAAAGCAATCCTTTATTTTCAGAATTGCTCCAGCTGAAATCCGTATTCACTGAAAGTGTACGGGCAAGCTTTTCAAATTTATGTCTCCAGAGCAAAGTAGAATTAACGCTGCTGTTATCAGACCTGTTTATTGAATTCCTATTGCTGTTATTAATAAACTGTCCCTGTTCATTGATGGATTCTGTGTAATAATCATTCTGGCTTGTTGTATTATTCTTGTTTACCCTTGTCGTCCATTTCAAACTGTTCATGGAATCCAAAGTGTAATCAACTGTGAGATTGAATGCATGTTTTACATTGGAATTAAAATTTTTACTTACACTACGGTTGTCCCAGCTGCTATCTGGTAAAAATGTTTTGGAAAATACCCTGGTTTCACCCGGCGCATTTACTTTACTGAATTTATATCCACTATTAACACTTTGCTTATTGTTATTAAATTTATCACTGAAATGTAATCCCCAGTTCCAGTTTTTCGGAATGCCATTTTCACCTCCCCGGTAATTATCTTCATTACTAAAACTGATAAACATGCCACCATCTTCAGTTAATCCGCTTGTCATATTATCAGACCCGCCACCATAATTCTGTGCATCCTTCCAATCCAGATTTGTTTGACCGGTATTGCTCATAATTCCATAACCTGCCATTTTCCTTTTCCCTTTAAATGCATTCAACATGGCGGAATTATTGTATTTATCATCTAATCCTCCACCGGCTTCCAGTTTTCCAAAGTATCCTTTCTTTTTATCTTCTTTTAATTTCAGGTTAATTGTTTTGTCTCTCACGCCATCATCTATACCTGTAAATTCTGCCTGGTCACTTTTTTTATCAAATACTTCTACTTCTTTTACAACATCTGCCCGCAAATTTTTAGTGGCAATACCCGGATCGCTTCCAAAAAATTCTTCCCCATCTACCAGCACTTTTCTTACTCTTTCGCCCATTGCAGTTATTTCTCCGTTTCGTCCCACCTGGATACCCGGAAGCATTCTTAAAAGCTCTTCTACATTTGCGCCTGGTCTCACCTGAAAACTATCTGCTGTATAAACTGTAGTATCTCCCTTAATTCGAATCGGAGACCCGCTTTTCAGAATTACTTCAGCCAGTAATTTGCTTTTGGGAGTCATGTATAGATTACCAAGTTCAATTATCTTATTCTCATTAATTATGATATTGTCAACGAAGTCGCCAAAATAAGGATGAGTTGCCATGAGTATATAATCACCGGGGCTTAGCTTGGAAATAGAGAATGCTCCAGCTTTGTCTGCACGGGTAAATTTTACAAGTACAGAATCAGTTTTTCGCATTAAACTTATGACAGTATTTTGTAAACTGGCTTTCTCGACAGAATCAATAACAACTCCTTTTATTGAAGAAGTTTGGGAAAATGAGTAAATTGACAGGAAACTGTAAAAAATACAGGTTATATATTTTTTCATGGCAGGTTATACCATTAAGGTAAATGGTTTGGTTAATTCAGGCATCTAAATTCATTAAATAAGTATTGATATACAAAGTTCTGTCTATAATAATACGTTAAAGGGTTATATTCATGATGAAAGGCTCTTTTAGTGGAATTGCAAAAGCCGAAAAAGAAAAGTCAGATTAATATATTATTAAGGTAGCAAAAATAATAAACGAGCAAATGGTTAAAAGTAAAACTACCGACAAATCGAAGCCAGTTTGGAATTTTTCTTTACTAACGGAAGAAGATGTCAGCAATTATCAAAATGGTTCACATTACTCTTTATATAAAAAATTCGGATCTCACTCAGTAAAGCTTCAGGATAAGTGGGGAATGTATTTCTGTGTGTGGGCACCCAATGCTACTTCGGTTTCAGTGAAAGGGAATTTTAATGATTGGAAAAATCATGAATATGAACTTTTTCCCCGATGGGATAAAAGTGGCATCTGGGAAGGATTCATTCCCGGATTTAATTTAGGGGAAGTATACAAATACCATATTGTCGGTTTTGAAAATAAAAAAGTAGACAAAGGTGATCCTTTTGCAAATTTCTGGGAGAAAAGACCTTTAACTGCAAGTATTACCTGGGATATGTATTATGACTGGAAGGATACTGAGTGGATGAAAAAAAGAAAAGATCACAATGCACTCGATGCGCCCTGGAGTGTATATGAAGTTCATTTAGCCAGCTGGCAACGTCCGGAAAAAAACAATGAAGAATCCTATAATTCTTATGAACAAATAACGGAAAGACTAGTTCCCTATGTAAAAGAAATGGGGTTTACGCATGTGGAATTAATGCCGGTGATGGAACATCCTTTTGATGGCAGCTGGGGTTATCAGTGCACGGGTTTTTTTGCTGCCACATCCAGGTTTGGAGATCCGCAGGGATTAATGAAACTGATTGATGCCTTTCATCAAAATGACATTGGCGTTATCCTGGATTGGGTGCCCTCACATTTTCCTTATGATACCCACGGCCTGTTCATGTTTGATGGTACACATACCTATGAATATGCAGATATGCGAAAAGGATTTCATCCGGACTGGAACAGCTATATATTCAATTATAAAAGAGGTGAGGTGAAATCTTTTTTAATCAGCAGT